>JBNMHA010000006.1:0-40763 GCA_050872545.1 Spirochaetales bacterium
GGAAAGTTATATTATTTTCATTTGCATGTTTGATCCGTTTGGCGATAATTTGCCGATTTACACAGTGAAGCAGATTTTCGACGAGAATGAAAAACATGTATTCGATGATAACACGCACAAAATATTTTATAATGCAAAGGCGTTTGACAAAGTCAGTGACGCACCAGATGTAAAAGCGTTTTTAGAATATCTGTGTAAAAATCAAGTGACTACAGATTTTACTGCGTTACTTGATGCTGCTGTAAATAAGAACAAAGGCAATCAACAATGGAGAAAAGAATATATGACATTAGCATATAATATGGCAGTAGCTGTTGACGAAGCCCGTAATGAGGGAATTTCGCTTGGAATTACTCAAGGCGAGAAAAAAGCAAAACTTGAAACTGCGAAAAAGTTAATTGACTTAGGTTTACCGCAAGACCAAATAATATCTGTTACCGGCTTGTCACCGGAGGAAATAGAAAAGCTTTAGAAATATTACGTAGATTCTCGTGTCGCAGCACGAGAATGACATAAGAAAAAGAAGCAAGAGAATGACAAGAAAAATAAGTGCGAAGCTTTAAATTTTATATCCAGAAATGGAAAATTGTTAGATTTTCCGAATCTGTGTGACACTCAAAAAAGGAATTGACTTTAATGCTAGAATGGAATACAGTCTGATTGGATGCAAAATACTTTTTGCGAACCGCATTAGAAAACCAATGAAAACTTCTTATTCTTACAGACATCCGGAGTTGGTTCCCCAAACAGATACCCCTGCGAGTAATCAATTCCGTACTCTTGAACTTTCTTGAATACTTCAGGCGTATGAACAAATTCCGAAACTGTTTTGATATTCAATTCCTTTGTAAAATTAACAATTGTTCTTGTTATTATCTGCGATGATTTCTCGGTGTCTATATTTTTTATCATTGAGGCGTCGATTTTCAGTACATCAACATCCAGCGACATTACATGGTCAAAGTTTGAGTAGCCGGAACCGAAATCATCAATTGCAACTTTGCAGCCGTAAGATTTCACTTCTTCTATAAACGCTTTGATAATGTCGTAATTCTGAATACCATCAGATTCCAGCAGCTCAAAGACAGCTCTTTTTGCCGTTTCCTGATTACTAAGCAATATTGACCTTATGCAGTGGCGCGTTTCTTCATTTTGAATATCAAAAACCGAAACATTAATAGAAAAATCGTATGGCAAGTCAGAAAATTTCTCGAATGATTTGGTAAGAATTCTACGAGTAATGTTTGGATAAAGTCGGATTTTCTTTGCAATATCCAGAAAATAATACGGGCTGATAATGTCATTGTTGCTGTTTATTAACCGGCAAAGGCATTCATATTTTTCAATATCGCCGGTTTTGTTGTTTACGATAGGTTGATAAAACGGCACAATTCGGTCATTGGCAATTGCTTCTTTCAGAATAAAAGTCCACTTAATGTTATTTTCATACTCTTTTGCAATTTCCATTGTTTCATCATACAAAAGATAATGTTTGTGCATTTGCTTTGCCTTTTTTAGTGCCATATCAGCATTGTAAAGCGCAGATATTCCTATTGAATTTGTTACTTTTGCGGCACCTACAGTTGCACTTATATTGATTTCACTTTCGTTGCAGATGAAAACTTTGTCGTTAATAACAAAGAATGCGAATGCGCCGATAATGCTTCGGACTTCATCATACAAATTATTGTTGTGGTCACGGTAAAAAGCCGCATGATTTTTATTCTCTTGTGTGCAATCGCGCTTTAAAAGTAATACGAACTCATCTGCCTGCAAATGATAGATTGTAATATTAAAATTAACTCTTACCTGCCGCAGCCGAGAGGCAATTTCTTTTAATATTTCATCGCCGACTTCGTGACCGTAAAAGTCATTTATCTCACGGAAGCTGTCAACGTTGATAATAAAAACAATGCCGTTGCTTACAAGCTGCAAATCTTCGATAAGTTTGGTTCTGTTTGGAAGTCCTGTAAGATTGTCGTAATACAATTGCTGTAGAAGTTGCTTATTTTTTGACTCTATAGAATCCGCCATTCGATTAAATGTCCGTCCCAACTTCCCGATTTCATCATTTGACGGATTTTCCGAACGAGCAGACAAATTGTTTTCGGAAAAGTCTTTAACTGTTTTTGTCAGTTTTGCCAAAGGAGTCAGCAGCAGGATGTTGCAGCCTAAGAACAAAATTATCGGAAGCAGAATAAATATAATCAGCGAATGCACACAGTCTGCTGTAAATATATTTCGGAACTCCTTGTTGAATGTGACAGGAGAAATTATGACATCTAAATTACCGATTTTTTTGCCGTCATACAGAACATCGGAATTCAGCGAAAGCATTGTATTGGATTTTAAATATTTGCAGTCTTGAGTTTCATCAAATGCTTTTGCGCTGCTGTTTTTGTCTTTTATTTGTTCATAGAGAATAAATTGGTTTTGTTCATCGATGTAATCGCTTAATCGTATGTAAATTACATCTTCAACGAGCAGTTCGTTATCCAAAATATTTTTTAGGCTTTCGGAATCGTAATCCCAAAGTGTTTTTGAAATCATGAATGATATTTTTTTAATGTTTAATTCGTGCTTTTCCTTTATGTACTTCATGCAGCTGTTTTTTGTAATAGAATACGAAATTATAATTTCTGCACAAAGAAGCGAAAATACGCAGATAAGAATAAAAGAAGTAAGCTTAAAAAAAATTGGAGAAAATATTTGTTTCTTTTTCATATTGCTCCGCTGTTAATTAAAAATCCCAACCAATAAAAAAACCTATACATTTTGAAAATACGTAATAATCTTCATAAACTCGTTTTCTGAAATCAGCATACGCAAATGTGTCATCAGTGTACGCCCGGTCATTTCTGAACAAAAAGAAAAATTGCGTCCATATATGATACGGAAGATCAAGCCGCAGTGCTGGTCCGAAGTTAGCAGAGGCAAAATCCGAGCCCCAACCTCCGTTTTTCATTTTTGAGTCATTGTAATGAGATAAATTCAGATGATCTATCTGCAAATAGAAAGCAAACGTCAAAATCGTAGTGTAATTTGTGACTTTTAGGAATCTGTCTTGTGTGCCTGAATTATCTTCCCTAATGAATATTCTGTAACCTGTCATGAAATCGCCGGTAAGTTTCCAGCCGTTAAACTGCATTCCGTAATCAGCTTTGTAGATATAAGGCTGGTCGTAATCCACACCGAAATAATGTTGATACAGAAATTGCGGATTTGCCACCAGAAAAAAATGTGTCCATTTTTGATAAGCCTGCGGAAGCACGTAAGCTAAATCAAACTGAAATGTAGGTTTAAACCAGAACTGAAGAATCGGTGCGTCAAACGACATTGTTATGCGATTGCCGTCGTCATCTGCTGTTATACCGGTTCCGGTAACGTTGAATGCAGGAACATCCCAAGCTCCACCGATGAGAAAACCAAACTGAAATTGCAAGAATGCGGCGGCGGCTAATGTCAATGTCGCTCCGGCATTTAATGTTACCGGTGACAGCTGCGATATTGCTTTGAACTGCAAGAAATTGTCTTTTGTCAGCGGAGTATCGAAGTTCAGCACTGGAACAGAAAAACCGTACTCATTGTAAAGTTCCAGTTGTACGCCGCCGTAGTTTCCTCCGACAACACGTCCGACACCGTCGTCTCCGTGATGTTTTCCTGCTTCACGATAATCATTTTTATCATAACAAATCGATGCAAAATGTCCGGGATGTGTTATTCCGTCTTGGCAGTCGAAAAGGTAAGTAAAAACAGCCGATACGGAACCGCGAAATCTTATAGGGAACGGAATTTTTTGTGAAGATATATTGTTTATGTTTTCAATAACGGAAGCAGAGCTTGCTGTCACATCATCTGAAACGTCTGCATTGTCTTGTGAAAATGTTGTAAATGGTAAAAATAAACAGCACAGTAAAAGTAAATAAAATGTTTTTGTCATAGGAAATCCTCCCAATACTTTTTATCTGCTACTTTTACTACAAATCAAATAAAAGTACAAAAAATTACTTATAAAATCTGTTCATTTTCATATCAAATGCCAAAGCTTTATCGCCTTCCTGCAATGAATACAGAATTCCCGGAGATTGACCTTTAGCGATTTCGCCGCTTTTCCCGATAACATCACCGGGATAAACTTCTTGATCTTTGCGGACATAAATCACACTGAAACCGGAATATGTCGAAACTAAGCCGTTTGCGTGACGAATAAATACAATCAACCCAAAAGAAGCTGTATTTTCGATATGGCTTACTATTCCTCGGTCGACAGAACGAACTTCGCGATTATCTTTGTTGAAAATAAGAATTCCTCGATAATGCGACTTCACATAAGGAACTACATCACCTTTTAAAGGAAGAGAATAGTTTAAATATTTTTTGCCATTTTTGTGAACTTGGAGAATTTGTTCGATTGAAGCGGTCTGAACGTCATACTTTGTTTTAGGGATTTTAATCTGTATGCCCGGTTTTAATACGGTAGAATCGGTAATTCCGTTAATTTCCATCAAAGTATCAACCGGGATGTGAAAAGTCTTTCCGATTCGGTAAAGTGTTTCGCCTTTCTGCATTGTGTGGTAAATAAAACCGTGTTCCCCGTTAATTTTTTGTTTTGCCGAAATTTTGTCCGGACTGCTTTTCACTGATGATGCAGTTACTTTTACCGCTTCATCGTCCTGAGGCACTTTTATTTTCATTCCGGCAAAAAGTTTCACATTCTCGGAAAAGTCATTTATTTTGCATAAGCGGCTTACGGTAATATTGTATTTCAGCCCGATACGGAAAAGATTTTCGCCTTCTTCTACAGTATGAATGCCGAATTTTTCTTTAGTCGGAATGTTTAATACAATACCTTTTCGCAGAGGTGCATCTTTTTTCAAATTGTTGGCTGTACAAATTTCATCGGCAGAAACACCGTATTTTACGGCTATTACGGAAAGCGACTCTCCCTCTTTTACTTGGTGCGTTAAAAATGTTTTTGGATAACAATGAAAAGTAAATAATAAAAATGCTGATATTAATAAAAAATATTTAGTTTTAATCATCATCGCAACACCATTTATAGAATTTCAATGTCCTGCCTATTCAGAAAAATGTCTATTTTTCTCCGAAAATCCCCTCATTACTTGTTTTAATCGACTTTCAGAATAATAAACTTTATTTACTCTTGAAAAAATGGCGATAATTCTCGACATTAGACAAAAAAAGTTAATAGTCTTAATTCAAAATATTGTTTGGAAATAAAAAATGTGTCATTGCAGTACTTGTGTTTTAGTTGTTCCCGTGCCTTGACTACAATGTTTACTAAGGTAAGTATTTGAATCTGTTAATAGTTTGTTCAAACGAAACACATAAAGTTATCTGTGCGATTAACATAAATTGTGACTTGTGATATAATGCGACAATTTTTTTTACTTTATAAATAAGGTTGAAACTGTAAATAAGGAGAATGCGTTAATGGAGAAAAATAAAATCCTTTTTATCGGAGCCGGAAATATGGGCAGTGCGATTATTAAAGGATTAAATCAAAAAACTGATTTTGCAAATGAAATACATTTTTATGAACCGGAAGAAAATGTGCGCAATGCGGCAGCCGCAAAGCTTAAAGCAATACCTATAGTGGAAATTAATGAAAAAATCGCTGATTTTGACACGATTGTGTTTGCTGTTAAGCCGCAGGTTTTCCGCAATTTTCCGAATGACAAAAGTATGGCGAATCTAGCCGATTTTATTACTGAAAAGCAGCTTGTTCTTTCTATAATGGCAGGAATTTCAATTGAGTCAATCAAAGGTTTTTTGAAGAAAGCAAAAAAAGTTGTCCGAGTAATGCCGAATACGCCGGCACTTGTGGGGGAAGCGATGAGCGTACTTGCTCCGAGTGAAGATGTATCGGCACAAGACATTGAATTTGCCAAAGAAATTTTTCAGAGTATCGGACAAGTTGAAGTTTTGCAGGAAAGTTCTCTTGATGCCGTTACAGGGCTTAGTGGGTCAAGTCCGGCGTTTGTGATGATGTTTATAGAAGCTCTTACACAGGGCGGCATACTTTGCGGACTGACAAAAAAGACAGCGGAAAAGTTAGCTGTTCAGACAGTTTTCGGCAGTGCAAAGATGGCTTTGGAAACAGGTACATCTGTAGAGGAACTGCGTCATGCTGTTACATCGCCGGGTGGAACTACGATTGCCGGAGTTGCGGCATTGGAAGAAAATAATTTTCGCAGCAGTGTGATAAAAGCTGTTCATGCGGCATGTATTCGTTCTCAAGAACTTGGCAAATCTTAAAAATTATAAAAGGAATTAAATATGCAGATTATACCGGCAATTGATTTTATAGACGGCAAATGTGTCCGCCTTGTACAAGGTGATTTTGCCCAAATGACGGTTTACAATGAAAATCCGTTGGAACAGGCGCAAATTTTTAAAGAAGCCGGAGTCTCCAGAATACATCTTGTAGACTTAGATGGAGCACGAGGCAATGCTGACGGCAGCAAAAAGAACAGAGAAATGATTTGCAGAATAAAAAAAGGAATCGGTTTGGAAATTGAAACCGGTGGCGGAATTCGCAGTGAAGATGACATGAAAGAATTGATTTCAAACGGAATTGATTATTTGATTCTGGGAACAATTTTGATTGAACAATTCCCTATGATAGAAAAACTTTTCCCTGTTTACGGAAAGCATTTTATCGCCGGAATCGATGTGCGTGATAATGTCGTAAAAACAAGAGGCTGGAAAGAAGGCGAGGGCGTTAATCCGGTAGAGTTAGGCTGCAAGCTGTACCGGCTGGGATTCAGAACAGCCGTATATACGGATATTTCGGTTGATGGAAAGCTGACCGGTCCAAACATTGAAGCAACCGAGAATTTTTGTGATAAAACAAAGTTGCGTGCGATTTTGTCCGGCGGTGTCGGCAGCATTGATGATATACGCAAAGCAAAATCGGCAGCAGAAAAGTTTGAAGGCGTAATTGTCGGAAAAGCTTACTATGAAGGAAAAATCGATTTGAAACAGGCTGTAGCTGAATTGCGGCAGTAGATAGAAATTAAGGATAAAAAATTATGTTGAAGACACGAATTATTCCCTGCTTGGATGTAAATGACGGACGTGTGGTAAAGGGAATAAACTTTTTGAATTTAAGAGATGCCGGAGACCCGGTGGAATGTGCGAAACGCTACTCGGAATCGGGAGCCGATGAACTTGTATTTCTTGACATTACGGCAAGTTCGGACAGGCGTGAAACAATGGTGGAAACAATTAAAAAGGTAAGCGAAGTAACTTTTATTCCGTTTACTGTCGGCGGCGGAATAAAAAATGTTTCGGATATTGAAAAAATTCTTCATGCCGGTTCCGATAAAGTTTCTGTTAATACACAAGCTGTTCTTAATCCGCAGCTGATTACCGAAGGCGCAAAAAATTTTGGTTCACAATGTATTGTAGTTGCTGTCGACTCAAAAAATGTTGACGGTGAAGATATGGTTTTTATTTACGGCGGACGGACAAATACGGGAAAACGAGTTGTCGATTGGTGTCGTGAATGTGAAGAATTGGGAGCCGGTGAAATACTTCTTACAAGCTGGGACAGAGACGGAACTAAAAACGGTTTTGACAACACCGCATTGAAACGTGTTGCAAGTCAGATAAAAATTCCGGTAATAGCATCCGGCGGCGGCGGTAAGAAAGAGCACTTTGTTTCTGCGATAAAAGAAGGAAATGCAAGTGCGCTTTTGGCTGCAAGTGTTTTCCATTTCGGCGAAATTGATATTATGGATTTGAAACGTTATATGGCGGATAACGGAATTCCAGTGAGACTGGACGTTTAATTTTTAGGAGGATTTTTTTGGAAAGTGAAATAGCTGTATGGAATTTTATCCTATTGGGAATATTATTGATGTTGTCGGCGTTTTTTTCGGCAAGTGAGACAGCTTTTACATCAATAAGCAGACTTAAAGTCAGACACATGCTTGATGCCGGCGTGAAAAGTGCGAAACATATTGCAAAAATATTGGACAATCCGAATAAAATGCTTACTTCTATTTTGGTTGGCAACAACATTGTGAATATTACGACAACATCTATTGCAACAGCGTTGAGTATTCATTATTTGGGCGATTCCGGAACAGGAATAGCTGCGGTAATAACGACAATTTTTATTCTTTTATTCGGTGAAATTACGCCTAAAACGATTGCAAATGCTTTTCCTGAAAAAATTTGTGTCGGCGTTGCGGTGATTTTAAGAATTATCATACTGATTCTTACTCCGTTTTCATTTGTATTTTCAAAGATTTCAGATTTACTTCTGATTCTGCTTGGTCATAAAGGAAAAAAGAAAGTTTCGATTACCGAAGAAGAGCTGAAAACAATGGTTAATGTTTCTCAGGAAGAAGGCGTTCTTGAAACCGACGAACAGGAAATGATTCTTAATGTTATCGAGTTCAATGATACTGAAATAGGTAAAATAATGACGCCGCGTACAGAAATTGTCGGTGTCGATATAAATGCCGGATACGATGAAGTTTATCGTGTCTTCAAAGAAAATCAATATTCAAGAATTCCTGTATACCAGAATTCTCTTGATGAAATAGTCGGGATTTTGCATTTGAAAGATTTAGTATTGTTTGATAAGGATAAAAGTGCTTATCACAATAAAAATTTTATGAAAGAACCGTATATAACGCTGGAAACTTTGAAAGTTTCTAATGTATTTAAGAAGATGAAAAGCTCTAAATGCACAATGGGAATTGTTTTGGATGAGTACGGCGGAACAGCAGGAATTGTGACTATTGAAGATTTTGTCGAGGAAATTGTCGGCGATATAAACGATGAATACGATGAGTATGACAATAAGAAAATTTCGGTAATTAACGAAAATACGATATTGGCAGACGGATTAGCAGACATCAGCGATATAAATGATAAATTGGGCTTGAATCTTAGCAACGAGCGTTTCAATACTATTGGCGGTTTTGTTACGGGTGAGTTGGGAAAATTTCCAATGAAAGGCGATACTTTGATTTACAATGAAAATGTTGAGTTTGTGGTTGAATCGGCAGGAAAAAATAAAGTCGAAAAGATAAGAATTACTAAAATGCATTAATTGTAAATTCATATACAGATTGCATGTTTGCAAGTTACAGTTATGCAATTTTCCATACAATAACTATGTTTAGTTCCTATTTTGTGTTGCAAATCAAGTAATTTTTCTCTATAACCACTCTATTATTAGATGAAAGAAAGAGGTTATTCTATGTCAAAATATTTAAAGTACCCAACAGTCGATCTTCCGAATAGAAAATGGCCTAATGCCTCTATAGAAAAAGCTCCTATATGGTGCAGTGTTGACTTGCGGGACGGAAATCAAGCTTTGGCGACTCCTATGTGCTTGGAGGAAAAATTAGAATTTTTCAAGCTGCTTGTTAATGTAGGCTTTAAGGAAATTGAAGTAGGATTTCCTTCTGCCAGTCAGATTGAGTATGATTTTTTACGTCATTTAATTGATAATAATCTTGTTCCTGATAATGTTTATTTACAAATTTTGACACAAGCACGTGAGGAATTAATAGATAAATCTTTTGAAAGTCTTGCCGGTGCAAAAAAAGCGATTATTCATTTGTATAATTCGACATCGGAGCAGCAGCGCAGAATTACTTTTAAGAAATCAAAAGAAGAAGTAAAGCAAATCGCACTACTTGGAGTAGATTTGATTTTGGCGCACCTTAACAGACTGCCGAATACTGAAGTCTTGCTGGAATATTCACCGGAAAGCTTTACCGGAACAGAACTAGATTATGCATTGGAAATTTGTGAAGCTGTTGTGGAACGTTGGAGAACAAAGCAGTCAAGCCGCGTGATTATTAATCTTCCTTCTACTGTTGAAATGTCAACTCCGAATATTTTTGCAGACAGAATTGAATGGTTTTTGGAACATTTCAGCAATCGTGACAATATAATTTTAAGCGTACATCCGCACAATGATCGAGGCTGCGCCGTTGCCACTGCGGAACTTGCAATGCTTGCCGGCGCACAAAGGATAGAGGGAACGTTGTTCGGCAATGGAGAAAGAACAGGAAACCTTGATATTGTTACTACCGGGCTTAATATGTATACGCAGGGAGTTGATCCGCATCTTGATTTATTCGACATTCCGAATTTATCAGAGAAATACCATAAGTTTACTAAGATGGAAGTGCCACCTCGTCAGCCTTATGCCGGAGAGTTGGTTTTTACTGCTTTTTCTGGGTCTCATCAGGATGCAATCAAAAAAGGAATGGATTTGCTTGCTGAAAAAAATGAAGCCGACGGCATTTGGGATGTACCTTATTTGCCTATTAATCCAAAAGATATAGGTCGTTCTTATGAAGCGATTATCAGAATTAACAGCCAGAGCGGAAAAGGCGGAATTGCTTATGTTATGGAAAAAGAATACTCGTTAATCATTCCTAAAAATATGCAGCCGCAGTTACGTGAAGTTGTGCAAAAATATTCTGATAAAGTTGTTCATGAATTATCACCAAAAGAAATTTACGACATTCTGCGTAAAGAATTTATTGATTTGGAACAACCGTACAAACTGCTGAATTATAAATTGCAAACAGATTCTATTACAGGGGAAGTAATTTTTGTCGGAGAACTGCAAATCAGTCAAACATCAATTTCTATTTCCGGAAGCGGAAGCGGTGCAATGGAAGCTTTCATTAATTCTCTGGGCACTGTGGTTACTTCAACATTAGAAGTTGTCGAATATCATGAGCAGGCTCTTCACTCCGGAACAAATGCCGTTGCGGTAACGTTCCTTGCATTAAAAATTGACAATGAAGATGTATATTGGGCCGGCGGTTACGGAATTGACAGTTCGCTTGTTAATTTTACTGCGATATTGAATTGTCTTAACAGAAAAAATAATAACAGCTGAAATTTTTAATTGATTAAATTAACGTCACATAATTATTATGTGGCGTTAATTTTTTATACAGAGGAGATTTATTTATGAATGGAATTATCGTTTACGGAACTTTTCACGGAAGTACGAAAAAGTGCGCAGAAAAACTTGCAGAATTAACAGGTTTTTCGATTATAGATGCCAAAACTGCGGTAAACATGGATTTTTCAGCGTATGATAAAATAATTGTAGGTACGGCACTGCAAAAATTTAAAGTTCACCCTGATATAGAAAAGCTTTTTGAAGTGAAAAAAGCTTCTTTCTCTCCTGATAAAACATATTTTTTTCATGTAGGCGTTGCGCCTAGGTTGCCTAAATATTTTCAAATGAAACTCTGCGATATAAAAACAGTTTATTTAGGTGGCAGAATTGATTGGGAAACACTTAGCTTTTCAGAGCGTGCTATTCTTTCGGTAATTTCATTTGTTTCCAGAAAAAAACTGAAAGGTTTCGACAATATTCAGGAAAGCCGAATAAAAAGATTTGCAGCCGAAATAATCGGAAATAATTAAATTAAGCCGCTTTTATAAAAACTGAAATAACCGTTAGGGCTTACAATTAAATGTTCCATAACATTAATTCCTACTAAATCTCCGATACGTTTTATTTTTGATGTAGTTTCTACGTCATCTTTGCTTGGAGTTGTATTTCCAGAAGGGTGATTGTGGACTAAAATTATGGATGCTGCGCGGTCTTGTATTGCATGATGAAATATTTCTCTGGGATGAATTATACTTTGGTTTATCGTGCCTACAAAAATGATTCTTTTCCTTATTACGCATGAAGCTCCGTCTAAAGTTATCAGCATGAAATGTTCTTGCTTCTTTTTTGCGATGTTAAAAGAAAGTTTGTAAATATCTGCGGCACGTGATATTGATTCTTCGGAATCCGTTTTCATGCGCTTTACCAGCTCAAGCACAGCCAAAATTTTTGCGGCTTTTATGAAACCGATTCCCTCAATTGACAATAATTTCTTCAATGAGATTTTTTCCGGCTCTGATTTCAGTAATTTTGCCAATCGATTGGAAATCTGCATTACGTTTCTTTTTTTTGTTCCTGTTTGGATTATTAAAGCCAGAAGCTCTGTCATTGACAATGACTGAATCCCAAGCAGTTTCAATTTCTCGCGCGGACGAATCGGCGGAATAATTTTTTCATTTGACATTTTTTTCTCCCTACTAGCTTTAAACAAAAAAAGTTTTTTTCTATTGCGTAATAGAGATTTTTTTTACATGTTTTAATGTTTTATTTGTTTTCCAAGCTCTTTTGCCCGTTCAATATGAAGCTGATTTTTTCCTTTTTTGCGTCGAAAAGCATCAATGATAGTATTTGCGTCGTTTTCGGAGACGGTCATAAAAGAAAACTTATCGAATATGCTGATGTCATTAATTGCTTTAGATGGAATTTTTGTTTCGGAATGAATTATTTCTATCAATTTTTTAGGGTTGATTTTATCTTTTTTGCCAAGCCCGATAAATAAGCGCGTTTTCTCATTCTTTTTGCTTTTTATTTGCTTAATTTGCACGTAATTTTTTTCTTCCAGTTCATCTTCCAGCGCGAATTCCAAAACAGCAGCAATTAAATCTTCAAGGTTTTTGCCCTCGTCCTCACAAGTCAACAGCAAATCGCGTGCGAAATCCTGACAAGCACCGGAAATACCTTTTTTCATAATATCAGTTATTTGTCTGCGGATTCGCTCTCTTTTGGCTTCTATAACTTCACCGATTTCCGGAACTTGCTGTTTTTTTATATCTGTCTTTGCAATTCGTTTGATGAACATTAATTTTCTGTATTCATCCGGAGTTACGAATGTAATAGCGGTTCCTTCTTTTCCGGCACGTCCTGTTCTGCCTATTCTGTGAACATAAGCTTCCGGGTCTTGCGGCAGCGAGTAATTAATAACATGAGTTAAATTGTTTACGTCAATTCCTCGTGCGGCAACATCGGTAGCTACAAGGATAGTGAGTTTCTTGTTTTTAAATCTGGTCAAAACTTTTTCACGTTGAATTTGTGTAATATCGCCGTGAATTGCCTCTGCGTCGTAACCTCTGTCTATCAGTCTGGTTGTTGTTGTATCTACATCGTGTTTTGTTCTGCAAAAAATGATTCCATAGAAGTCTACTTCCATATCGAGAATACGGCAAAGAGCTTCAAATTTATCACGTTCGGAAACTTCAAAGTAGATTTGCTCGGTTAAATCGGTAGTTACGGCTTTTTTCTGTACTTTAATAACTTTGTGGTCTTTCATGTATTTTGCAGCAATGCGCATAATTTCTTGTGGCATTGTGGCACTGAAAAGTAGCACACGTCTATTTTCCGGTGTCTGTGACAATATTTTTTCGACATCTTCTATAAAGCCCATGTTAAGCATTTCATCAGCTTCATCTAAAATCATAAACTGCAAGTTGTCGAGTTTGAGCGTGCCGCGTTCAAGATGATCAATTATTCTTCCCGGAGTTCCTACAATTATGTGAATTCCGCCTTTTTTCAGATGTTTTATTTGCAGTTCGATTCCTTGACCGCCGTAAACTGGCAGTACTTTCAGCTTTTTATTGCCTTTTAAAGAATTTATTTCATCTGCAACTTGCAATGCCAATTCCCTTGTCGGAGTTAAAATTAAAGCTCCGACACGGTTTGATTTCTCATCTAATTGTTCAATAATTGGAATTCCGAATGCAGCTGTTTTTCCTGTACCGGTTTGAGCCTGACCTACTAAATCAGAGTTGCCGTTTAGCAGGAGCGGAATTGTTTGCTCTTGAATTGGTGACGGTTCTTCAAAACCTTTTGCTTCAAGAGCTTTTAAAATATTTTCAGATAATCCCATTGCTGCAAATTTTTCTAATTTTTCCATGATTAACTATTCCTATTTTTTATGATTGCTGCACATGCCGAATAAAAATTCAGGCGAATTGATTTTTTTCCGAGTAATTTAAAAAGAAAATTATTGAGGATATAAAACGCAGTAAAAATTGTCCGATTTATACGGTTTTATTCCGGGAATGTCAATCTTTTGGTTTGAATAAGAAAATGCAGTGTGGGAAACTAACCGATCCAGCTGTACAAGTCTCGTTTGTAAACAATGAATTCTTCAGGTAAGAAGAAATTATTTATTTCACGTTCTGCACTTTCTGGAGAATCAGAAGTATGCACGACATTACTGGCAATGTGAATTACATAATCACCGCGAATAGTTCCCGGAATAGCTTCCTCGACTTTTGTTGCTCCGGCAAGCTTTCTGGCAATGCGAATTGCGTTTTCTGCTTCCAGAACAAGCACAACGCATGGTGATGAAATAATAAATTCTACCAAGTCTTTAAAAAAAGGTTTGTCTTTATGCTCTGCGTAATGATATTCTGCTTTCTCTCTGGAAATCATTATCATTTTCATTGCAATAAATTTCAAACCTTTTTTTTCAAAACGTGAAAGAATTTCTCCTGTGATACCTCGTTGAATACAGTCCGGTTTTAAAATTACAAGAGTTCTTTCCAGCATAATATTATAGTCCGTATTTTGCTTTTACTTCAGCTTCGGCTTCTAACCAGTCGCTTAAACTATTGCCGTCTTTGCCGTTTTTTTGTCTTTCTTCAAACAATTCGTAAGATCTTTTTTCAACTTCTGAAATGAAATCTTCTTTAGAAATTGTAGCAGTAGTTTTTTTTGCAGTAGTTTTTCTGGTAGTTGTCTTTTTTACTGTTTCAGCAGCAGCTTCTTTTTTTATTTCTTCTGCAGAAGCAGTTTCAGCTGTTTTCTTTTTAGCCATAATAAAAACTCCTTTTTACTTATTCCTTTTACAGTAATATATTTTACCCTTTTTTTTAAGCGGATAAATTTCATGTACTTTATACTTAAAAAAAAAATAAATTGCAAATATTTCCGCAGTAAGAACCTGATAAAAATTAATAACCTACAACAATTATTATTTTGCCGGATGAATTTTCCTGCTTGGAAGCCTTCTCAAAAACCCAGCTACAGAATTGTCTGCGAATTTCTTCGTCCCACAAAGAATTTCCGGAACTTTTTATTATATTTGCGTTTCTTATATAACCGTCAGGATCCACATCAAAATCAATTTCTATTTTAAATTTTAATCCTGCTTTTTTTATTTCTTCCGGCACTTCTATTGCATCAGAATGAAGCAAACCTCTTGAACCGCCGCTGCTCCATTCAATATCTTTCCCGTTACTGGAATCATTATCATTTTTGTTTTTATTGTTGTCTTTTCCGGAGCCGTTGATACTGCTGTTTTTGTCAGAAGCAGAATTATCAGCAAGCAAAATATCGGAGAAATCGAAATCCGGTAATATCTGCTCTGCATGCTGCGAGTTTTCAAAGAAATCTTCTTCCAGTCGTTGCTTTGCTTCCTTCTGCGATGTTTCAATTTTATTGAAAATATCTTCTTCTGTTGTGATAGGGACATTTTCTGTTGGTTTAATTTCTTCTGAAATTTGTGAATTATCCTGCTTTTCGATAATTTTTTTGTCCGGTTCCTTAACAGGTTGCTGTTTTTCAACGCTATTGGGCTTTTCTTTGTTTATATGTTTATTTGCGATTGTTTTCTGTTCAGTCTTTTTTTTATCTGTGTTTTTTCGGACAATTTCTTTCTTGGGCGCAGCAGATTCTTTTTTGGCAGATGAATTTTTATTATTGCCGGATTTTTCCTGCGAAACACTGAGATTATCCTGCACTAATCTGACAGTAATTACTTTATTGTCTTCCTTAGGAACATCGTTTTTAAAATTGGAAACTAAAGAAATCAAAAGAATGTGGAGAATTACAGATAAAAAAATTGCCCACCCCAAACGCCGTTCTTGAGATTTAGCTTCTTTATCAACTTTTTTGTCCATTATGATTTCCTGTCTAATGCCAAATCAATGCTGTCATAACCGTGTTCTTTCAGAATATCCATTACTTGAATCAGCAGTTCGTATTCAATGCTTTTATTTCCGTATAAAATAACCGATTTTCTGTCACCGTTGGAAGTAGTGGCAGATTCGGACAGCACTTGCGAGAAATTTGCCAAGCTTGTTCTTTTTGTGCCGACTAGAATTGAGTTTTTGCTGATAATAGTTATTTTCAACGGAGTTTCTGCGATTTTTGATAAGTTTTCAGCTTTCGGTAATTCAAATTCCATTCCGGTTGTTATTTTTACTTGTGTTGCCAGCATAAAGAAAATGATTAACTGAAATACAATATCAATCATCGGTGCCATATCCAGCACAACTTTTGTTTTCAATCGTCGTGTAAATTTTACAGCCATATCAGCCTCTTTTTTCTTGTTTTACAAGCATTTGGATTAGGCTGTTGGCTTGAATTTCCAATTTTAAAATCATGTTGTTTACTTTGTTGGTGTAGTGATTATAAACAACGGTTGTAGGAATTGCCACGACTAAACCGAATGCGGTTGTAAGCAGTGCTTTTGAAATTCCCTGTGCGAGTTGTTCCATGTTTCCTAAAGCCGCACCTGCACCGATAACGCCGAAAGTTTCCATATTTCCCATTACGGTTCCAAGCAATCCCAAAAGAGGCGCGATACTCGCAATTGAACCTAAAGTTGTCAGAAATTTTTCCAATTTAGGAATTTCTAAACTGGCGGCATCTTTTATTGCATCTTGAATCACAGTTTCGCCTTCTGTTCTGTGCATGATTCCAGCTTTTACCAAATTTGTAACCGGTGTAGGTTTTGAATCACATATAGTAAGAACTTCTTCGTAATGATTTAGAGAAATAGCCTTTGCAATGCGCTCTAAAAGTTTATCTGTACCCAGATTAATTTTCTTGTAGTAAAAGAAACGCTCTAAAGTGATTGCAACTGCAAGGATTGAGCACAAAAAAATAGCAGACATTATAAAAGGTCCGCCGTCTGTAAACAATTTAATAATGCTTTTCATGGTTTGTCTCCGTTAAATAAAAACTAATAAAAAATTATCGTCACAAAACTAAAAGGGCTGAGTAAAATACTTATAGATAAAAAAACCCTTTAACAGAACCGTTAAAGGGCAAATAATTAACAAAACATACTAAAATTATTCATCTTCATCAAAGTCATTGTAATCTAAATCGTCGTCTTCGTAGTCATCTTCATCATCATCGAAGTCATCATCATACTCGTCATCGTCGTCGTAATCATCATCATCGTCATATTCTTCATCGTCGTAATCTTCATCATAATCATCGAAGTCATCATCATAATCATCATCGTCATCGAAGTCGTCGTCTTCATCAAAATCGTCATCGAAGTCGTCGTCATCGTCTTCATCATCATAATCATCGTTGTCGTCATAATCATCATCAAAATCTTCATCGCCGTCATCATCGTATTCGGCTGCTAAAAGAGTATTTTTTTCCAATAAATCTTCATCTTCTACATAAAACATAATAAGGTCCCTCCCTTAGTGTCTCTAAAATTTTATAGACATAGAACATAAAGCAAATATTATTGTCAAGATATTTTTTTTAATTAAAATCTGTTTATTCAAAAACACTGTTTAAAATGGAACTACAGTCTTTTTTGAAGTAGTCGACAAAATTGTGCGATGCGGTAAATACCGGAATTTCGTATTCTTCTGTTAATATTTGCGGAAGCGGCCAGCAGTCTTTTGCCATTACGCACCAAATGACAATCATTTTTACTTTCTTTTCGATGAAATCAGCGAGTCTTACTGGTTCTTTCAGCTGCAAATCTTTCATAAAAGACAAAAAGCCGGAATGATTTTCGCGGTAATAATATTTGCTGTTTACTTTATCATTACCTAAATAAAACCGGAGTAATTGGTTCCTAAGCTTATAGCCGAAACCTGTTCGCTTATATTTTCCGTTAAGAAGCGTTCCGTAGAAATCCGGTTCGATGAAAAATACGCCTCTTATTTTTTCAGAAAAACGCTTTACTAATTCACCTGCGATGTAAGAAAAAACGCCGAACGAAACAATATAAACAGGTTCTGCTTCATTTATTATAATTTGTGAAATTTTCAAAACAAATTCATCGTAAGTTGTGTCTTTTGAATAATCCAGAAAAACAGGATTATACTTGATGCTTCCGAAAAGGCTGTAGATTATTTCATTGCTGAAAATACGATTAAAAGGGAAAAAAGGTGAGACAATAACGCTTATAGGTTTATTATTTTCTGAATTCACTTTACCCTCCCGATGGCGAATTTCATTAAGTGTATCTAAGAATATTTATTGTCGGTTAATATTGTTTATTATCGTTTCTATTGCAACTTTATTTATTTTCCCCATTTCATTTCTTGGAATTTCCGTTTGCAGAATTTTTTTCGGAACAGCATAACCGGGCAGTATTTTTCTTAAATCTTTGCTTATTTGCGCTGTATCCAATGGCTTGTCTGATTCAAACAGCATATAAATATTTTCATCCAGACAGCCAACAAAAACATTGTTTTCATTTAAGTTAATTCCATAAGAATCTTTTAAGTAGTTTCTGAAATTAGCAGAAATAAAACCTAAGTCGATTCTTTTACCGTGAATTTTTACAAAACGAGTATTGCGTCCCAATAGCGTAAAATGTTTTTCATCAATAAATTTTACGACATCTGCGGTACAATAGCCGGTTTCTTCATCATATTCAACAGAAATTGCCGGAGATGAAATAAAAAGTTCCAGTTCCTGTTCGGGTGCATAGTTTTTTATTGTCACGTAATCAATTAAAGTGTAATTCGGATTTTCCGCAAATACTCGATATGCCATGCCGCCTGTTTCGGTAGAGCCGTAAATTTCGTTAATTTTTATACCTTTATCAAAAAAAATCTGCGAAATTTCACCCGGCAACGGTCCGGATGAGCTAAATGCACCTTTCAGTTTTGAAAAGCTGCTTACCAGATTCAATTTGTCAAACAATGAGTAATATGAAGGCACTGCTACAAGATAATCAATTTTTGATGAAGCGGCATAATCGGCTATCGATTCCGGAGTAAAGAAGGAATTCAAATCAAGCACTGCTGACGAAAAAATCGGCAGCAAAGTAAACAGAAAGCCGTATATATGATAAATCGGCGGAATGCACAGGAAAACGTCTTCATTTTGAACAGAATAAATTTTGCGAAGTTCATCCAGTTCTGTGACTATATTTAAGCTATGTTTGCCGATGTTCTTCGATTTCCCGGTAGACCCGGAAGTAAAAAAGTATAAGTCATAAGTATTTTCAAAATCTTTGGCATTTTCGGGATAAAAGTTTTCTCCGGGAACAAGCGACAAATCTTCATTCAGAAAAATTCCTTCGGGGTGATGTTTGTTGTCGCTGATGTAAATTATTCCCGGTTCAAAGAAAATTTGAGGTTGAATTTCAATCGGTACGAGAACGGTTGCTACATTGAGTTTTTTCATTGCAAAAAACGTTACAAGAAACGACAGCCGATCTTTTATATCAATGAAAACTCGTTTGTTTTCAATGTTTTTAAACATATTGCAGAAATTTGCTTCCAGAACAGCAATTTTTTCATCAACATCTTTTTTTGTTAAAGCGGAAGTTTTGTATATAAAAGAAACTTTTTGCGAATCATTATAAATTGAATACAAATTGTTTTTCATAGAATGACCTCAAATAAAAAGTATTTTCCGTCACATTGTTCGATTACAGCGGTTTTGCCGGAAAATTCTAAAATGAAAGGAAGAGCTAAGCGCGTTGTAATTGAAATCGGAGAATCTGCGACAATCGGATAATCAGTAAGAAGCTCGGCGTTTGTGCAGCCTTTCATTTTAATAAATGATTCTTTGTCTGCAATAATGCGGTCATATCCTGATGCAGAATCGATTACATCTTGCCAAGTTCCCCACTCAAGTTTAAGAAAGAATCCCTTCTGTTCAATTGTGGATTTTTCTATTTTGTATGAAATAAAATGAGGAAATAATTGATAATTATATTTTATTTCTAAATCGTAAAATGGTGAATATTCGTCACCGGCTGCAATAACAAACTGCGAATTAACCTTTACAAGAAATTTTATCAAATCAACAAATGATTTTCCTGTGTTAATACCGTCAGATACTGCCAAACAATAATTTTGCAGCTTGTTGATGATTGTGTAATATCCTAAAGGCGTATTATGTACTGAATTGTGAAATAAAACAGGACTTACTAATTTGCTGTTGTTCAATTCCAAATCGGCGATTATTTTGTTTGATGTATCGATTTCGGCAAAAGATGTAAACAAGTAAATTTCATCATCTTCTCGGAGATTTTTTGCACCGCCGTTCTGTAATGCCTGAAAAATTCCGAGTGACAATTGGCTCATTCGACGTTTTAACGGCGATTTTATGTTGTCATACAATCCGGGAATTTCCTGTGATAAGTTTTCTGATAATTCAGTTTTTGAAAAAACTCCGCTTTTATACATTTCTTTTAAATCATCCAAAGAAGAAACGGCGGAATTTATAAAATGAATATCTTTAATGTAGGCAAGTTCTTGTTTCATTATGCATCCTTTTTGTCGGAATTATCGCAGATATTAGTCTTTATTAAGACAGAAACATTATTGCCGCCAAATCCGAATGAATTTTTAAGAAAATAGTTTATATTCTCAGCTTTCACTGTTTTAAGTGGAACCAGATTACTTATCGGATTGGAAAAATCTTCCGGTTGATAAATAAAACCGTTTTTTAGCATATCAATGCATATTGAAATCTCTGTAATTGTAGATGCTCCCAATGTATGTCCGATGTATGATTTTAATGATGTAACATAAGTGCCTTTGCCGAACATATCTTCTAAAACAGATAATTCTACTTGGTCATTCATTTTCGTTCCAGTGCCGTGTGCATTCACATAGCCGACATCACCGGCTGAAATTCCGGCTTCATTCAATGCATTATTAATGCATTTTCTTTGATTTGTGCCGGAAGGATCTGGCGAAGTTATATGATAACCGTCTACTCCGGAACCTACACCTGCAATTTCAAAATCATTTGAAGTCCGCGGTTTGTTTTCCAGAATAAGAATGCCTGCACCTTCTCCTAATGTAAGCCCGTTGCGCTGTTCTGTCAGCGGGCACGAAGCTTTATCCGAAACCAGCTGAAGAGAATCAAAGCCGATTAATGTGGTTTTTGAAATAATATCAATGCCGAGCAAAATCGCATAATTTATTACACCTGCACGAATTAAACGTGTGGCTTGGTAAATAGCGTGACCGGAAGATGAACATGCTGTTGAAAATGTGAAAATCTCTCCGATTTTGCCTTCCGGGTATCTCTCTCTTATATCAGTGCTTGTTTTATTAAAAAAATGATTTTCAAATACCGAATAAGACGAAGTTTTGTTAATCAAGTCTGTGTAATTAGATTCGGTTTCTCGTATTCCGCCGGTAGATGAAGACAGAAATACCGGAATGTTATCGTTTGAATCTATAAAGTCTTTGCATTTGTCCAAAAGCGAAAAGATAATAGCCGAAGACCTAACATGATTTTTGTACTTTTCTAACGATGAAGGAATAATGTAATAAGGTTTGCTGAAATTAAAAGTTTTTTCGTCTGTTACGGGTTGGGGTTTGTTTTGACTTAGAGACAATAGAATTTCTTCTGTTGTAATACCTAGGGAGCTTGCGCTCCCATGATATGTTATAAATACTCTATTTTTTTGCGTTTTCATTCACAAAGTCATAAAAGATTTTGAATGAATCGAGTTTGTTTTGATTCAAATCTTTATCTTTTATTTTTATTCCAAACTTTTTCTCAATTTCAACAATCAGCTCCAAAACATCAATTGAATCGAAAAATAAACCGTCTTCCCCAATTAAAACAGTATCGTCTGTAATTGAATTAATATCATCATCACTTTTTGCAACAGTCAAAATTACTTTTTTCAATTCATCTTTATCTACCACAAATTCCTCCCCTTTTTGTTTATTACTCTACAATTGTAGTTACTGCTTCAGGAGAATAATTAATATCATTCAAAATTTCTACAATTCGAGCTTGCTTATTTTTAGCTGCATCTTTTGTCAGAGTATAGTACAGCCCTCTCTTTTCTTTTTCATAGTAAGATTTCAATTCGTCTTTAACGTTTTCATCAGAAATTTTGCTGATGATAAATGTTTCAAAATCTTCAGTATTAATATTTTCAGGGGCTTCGGTTAATTTTTTTACTGTATTTTCAGAAGCAATGCCGGTATCAAATTCAAGTTCGCTGATAAGTTTGTTGCCTATTTGCGCATCACGAGTAGTCTTAGCTGAAAGAGAACCGATGACCAAGCTTAAAACAAAAAACAAAACCAGAAGAACTGAAGTAATTTTTGTCAGCATTGTTGCTGAACTTGCGCCGAAAAACGACTGAGAGGAACCGCCCAAAACGCCTAATCCGCCGCCGGATTTGTCTTCCTGCACGAGAATCACCAAAGTCATCAAAACGCAGAGGACAAGCATAATTACTGCTAAAATGTTAATTGTTAAATGCATTTTATTTCCTTAAAAATTAAACTTTTTCAAATTTTGCAATTTTTGTGAACGGAGCCAATTTAAGAGATGCACCTCCGACTAAAGCACCGTCAATATTTTTTTGAGCCATTAAGTTGTCTACGTTGGCATCTGAAACAGAACCGCCGTACTGCACTGTTACGTTTTCAGCAGTTTCGCTTCCGTAAAGGTTAGTCAAAATATTTCTAATATCCTGATGAGTTGCTTCAGCAATTTCCGGAGTTGCAGTTTTACCTGTACCGATAGCCCAAACAGGTTCGTAAGCAATTACAACATTTGCCATATCTGCCGCAGAAACATCTTTTAATCCTTCTTCAAGTTGTTTTTTTACAACATCGGCAGTAACACCGGCTTCTCTTTCTTCCAAATGTTCACCGATACAAAGAACAACTTTCAGACCTTTTGCCAAAGCGAATTTCACTTTTTTGTTAATTAACGCATTATCTTCCTTATAAATATCTCTTCTTTCAGAGTGACCTAAAATTACGTATTCAACACCTAAATCAAGCAGCATATCAGCTGAAACTTCTCCGGTATAAGCACCTTTTTCGTTGTCATTCATGTTTTGAGCACCTAATTTTATAGGTGTTCCTGCAATTGCTTCCTTTACATAAGCAAGTGATGCAAAGTTTGGCGCAATCATAACATCAACATCTTTATCTAAATCTTTAATGTTAGCAGCAAGCTCAGCAGCGAATTTCTTTGCTTCGCTTGGAGTTAAATTCATTTTCCAGTTTCCTGCCATTAAATATCTTCTCATAATACTTACTCCAATGAAAAAAAATAATTGGGTCGAATATACCTTTATGAAATTAAAATGTCAAAGTTTTTTTCGATATTCGGGTTTTGTCAATCTTGACTGTACCTTTTACCCAAAATAAAGTACATTCATTGCCAATTATTTTTTTGATTAAGGAGATTTTATGCCGTATTTTGACCCCTTATATTTGCTGCTTTCTGCACCTGTACTTATATTTTCAATGTTGGCACAATGGGCTGTAAAATATAATTTCTCAAAATATTCAAAAATAAAGAACAGCTATGGAATTTCCGGATGTGAGATTGCCCGTATGATTTTGGAACGCAACGGAATTGACGATGTAAAAGTGGAGCCTACAAAAGGTTGGCTGTCAGACCATTATTCTCCGTCGGAACGTGTTTTAAGATTGTCGGAACCTGTATACGGAAGTGATTCTGTTGCGGCAATCGGAGTGGCGGCACATGAAGCTGGACATGCATTACAGCATAAATACGGTTATTTCATGATGAAAATTCGGCAAACGCTTGCATATCCGGCATCATTTGCAAGCAATATATCTGTGTGGTTAATAGTTATAGGTGCGATAATAGGAGCAATGGGACTGGCAAAATTCGGTTTTGTGCTGTTTTGTATAGTTGTGTTATTTCAATTAGTGACTCTTCCTGTGGAATTTGATGCGTCAAATAGGGCGAAAAAATTGTTAATTGAATACGGAATTGCCGATGAAAAGGATTCTTCTGGAGTTGCAAGTGTTCTTAATGCCGCTGCAATGACTTATGTTGCGGCTGCGGCTGCTTCTGTAAGCCAATTAATTTATTATGCAATCAGACTTGGATTGTTCCAGCGAAGACGCGATTAGAACGAATACAAATTATTTGCAAAATATAAGCTGCTAAGCAGAAAATATTATTATCTTAGTTGTCGTTAAACATAATATTATCAGAGTAGTTATGAGTGATATTCACATAAAAATATTGGTTATAAGCAATAAATTACCGAAAAGTCTTCTTGTGCCTTTTGAAACTCAATATTCAATTGAATATGCAGATGATTTGTCTGTGGAAAAATTGGAAGACATAAAGCCGAATATTGTAATCACATCTTTTGTATCTGATAAGTTGCTTGAGTGGAAAGAAAAATCTTTTGCAAGATTGATTAAAATTTTTGATTCACCGGAAGATTTGTCGCTTTCTGAATGCATTGATGATTTTATTGTTTTAAATCAGCCGGAAACATCTGCAAGATTGACGCAAGTTATTAAATCGCAGGGGGAAATTTTTAATTTTGCACATTGTTTTCAGCGTCATCACGATTTTTTGTCGGTAACGGTTCACGATTTGAAAACGCCGCTTACATCGATTTTGGGATTCGCGGAACTGCTGCAGGAGGAAAGAGTTTGCGGAGAGTTGAATCCTAAGCAGCAAAGGTTTGTGGGACAAATAACTGATTCGGCAAATCATCTTTTTCAAATGGTTAAAGATTTGTTGAATTACTCGGTTGTTGAATCCGGGCGAATGCAGCTGGAGATAAAAAAGCAGAATCTGAATGATGTTCTTTACCAAATTTATCCGGAAATTGCCGTATTGATTAAAAACAGAGGGATTAATTATATAACTTCCGTTGCGGACAATATTTACGGATATTTCGACGATGAACGTCTACGTCAGGTATTGGAAAATTTGATTTCAAATGCGGTAAAATTCACATCCAAGCAGGGAATGGTTCAAGTAGCAGCTTCCAGAATAAGAAAAGGATTAAAAATTACTGTAAGCGACACAGGAATCGGAATTGCAGCGGAAGATATAGAAAAAGTTTTGGATAAAGATATTCTTTTTACAACAAAAGGTGTTCACGGTGAAAAAGGTACAGGATTGGGTGTTTCAATTTGTGCCGAAATTATGCGAGCGCATGGCGGAAAACTTGAAATTGAAAGTCAGCCGGGCGAAGGAACATCAGTAACATTAACATTGCCGGATCATGACAGTTGATTTTCTATCAAATATACATTTGTTCCGCTCAGCAGATTATTTGATTTTCTGTCTTTTTCTACAGAATTTTTTATTGAATAACCGGCATTTTTTATCAGCTGTAGAAAATCGTTAATGTAGGCACGTCCCGGATCTGCCAGATACACCGGGATTTTATTCTGCAAAAATTTATTTAATACATTAAAAAGCGGAACAACTTGCTTTTTTTCGTACAAAACGTCGGAACATACGACAATATCGATATTTTCCTTTATAATGGGAAAATATCGCCAATCGGCAGTAATGACATCGAAATTGTGCAGATTGTTTATTTCACAATTGTGGCGGCATAAACGGCAGCTGTACTCTTCATAGTCGGTAAAAATTACCCGGCAATTTTCATTTACAGCCAGAGCAATTCCGCATACGCCAGTGCCGGCTCCTAATTCTAAAATCGTTTTTCCAGATAAATTCGGTGAAGTGCTGATTATATTTTCTGCCAGTAAAATGCCGGAGTCCCAAACCGCAAAAAAGTACGGAAATCGTTCGTCTTCTTCAAATTGTTCATTTGTCATTTGGTTTATTATCGCATCAAGGTCGTCACTGTAATCAATTCTGAAACTCTTATTTCCGCAGCGAAATTTTTTGCTTTTTAATTTTACGTTGGAGAAAATCTCATTTATTTCCATAAAAAGTACTGCCTCATCTAAGTAAATTATTATCTTGTTTTTATTAACATATTTGAATTCATCTGTGTTCTTGTTGACGTAGAAAAACCAAAAGATTATATACAGCACATGGATTTTTCACATATTTTCCCGGCAAAAGATCCGGTTATTGTTTTTTCTATTATTTGTTTGGTTATTCTTTTCGTTCCGATATTGTTTGAACGCATTCGCTTGCCGGGACTTGTAGGTTTTATTATAGTTGGTGCGCTGCTTGGAGAGTACGGTTTCAACATTTTGCAGCGAGACAGTGCCATTACATTATTCGGAACCGTCGGGCTGCTGTATATAATGTTTGCTTCCGGACTGGAAACCGATATTGATGACTTTAAAAAGAACACAAAGCGAAGCATGGTTTTTGGACTGCTTACGTTTATTATACCGCAAGGACTTGGAACTTTAATTTCATATTATATTTTGGGTTTTTCTTGGGTTTCGTCAATTCTTTTGGCAAGTATGTTTGCGTCTCACACATTGCTTGCATATCCGCTTGTAAGTAAATTTAACATATCAAAAAATGAAGCTGTTACAATTACAGTCGGCGGAACAATTATCGTTAATTTCCTTGCATTGCTGGTCTTGTCAGTGATTGTAAGCGCAGACGGCGGCGAACTAAATACCGTATTTTGGGTAAAACTTACAGTTAATGTTATTGCATTTTTGCTGATAGTTTTATTTATTGTTCCAAGATGTTGCAGATGGTTTTTTAAACGACTGAACAGTGAAGACGGTTCGCAGTTTGTTTTTGTTCTTTTTGTGATTTTTGGTGTCAGCTTATTGGCGCAGGTATTGGGAATTGAACCTATTATTGGAGCATTTTTTGCAGGACTAATTTTAAGTAATCTTATTTCCCCGACATCTAAACTGGCAGACAGACTTTCTTTTACCGGGAACAGTCTTTTCATTCCGTTCTTTTTAATCAGTGTAGGAATGCTTATAAATGTTAGAGAATTCGGCAGTGGCTTTACACCTTGGCTTGTGGCAATTGTAATGATTGTTACGGCGACTTTGTGTAAATTTCTTCCGGCATTTATAGTTCGCCATGCTTTTCATTACACAAAAGATGAAGGTTGGTTGATTTCTGGGCTTTCCAATGCGCAGGCAGCGGCAACTTTGGCTGCGGTAATGGTTGGACATCAAAAAGGTTTACTGAATGATGATGTTCTTAACGGAACAATTTTAATGATTGTAGCAACTGTATTTATAAGTACTTATGTCACTGACCGTGCCGGACGGCGTATTGCTGTCGTAATGAAAGAAAATGCACCAAGTGACAACGGACAGAACAATTATTTAATAAATGTTTTTAATCCTAAAACAGCAGAGCATTTAATAGACCTTGCGCTTTTATTCAGTAATGATAAGGGCAACATGTATGCATTATCAATTATTAATGACGACAAAAATATTGATGAACAAAAGAAAAATATTATCGATATTCACGAACATGTGAAGAAATATGTTAAGCAGCTTAATAAGACAGTAGAAACATCAATGCGTGTAGATATTAATATTCCCGGAGGAATTGTGCGTGCGTCGAAAGAGCTTAACACCGGAAATATGTTGGTCGGATGGAACAGCAAAATCCGCGCAACGGATAAATTGTTCGGTACTTTGCCTATGCAGATTCTTCAGAATTCAGATAGACAGCTGATGATTTGTAACATGCAGAATAAGTTGGAAAAAATTCGGCAGATTTCGGTTTTTCTGCCTAATAATATTGAAAAAGAAACATGTTTTGATGAGCTGCTGCGGACAATTTTAAATATTGCCAATAAACGCAAAATTCCGATGCATATTCATTGTGCCGAATCTGCATGTCAATTAATCTCTGATATGATTCATCCGGATCAGGTGTCTATTATTGCATCTAAAACAAATACGGAACGAATGAAGCTGATATTGGGAAATTTAAATGAAGATAATTTTGTAATTGTTGTCGGGGCAAGAAAAAATTCTATTTCTTGGTCAAAGGAAAATGACAAAATTCCTAAAATGCTGAATATGTATTTTTCTAAGCATAATTTTGTTTTGGTTTATCCGAGAATCGTGCCTAATAATGACAGCGTAAATCTTTTTGAATCAGAGGTTGTTACATGAAAAGCATTGTGTTGATAGGAATGCCCGGTTCCGGCAAAAGTACAATCGGAGTTGTTCTAGCAAAGATTGCACAAGCTGTATTTGTCGATACTGATATTCTGATTCAGCAGCAGGAAGGAAAGTTACTACAGACAATAGTTGATGAAATCGGCTGTGATAATTTTATCAGTCTTGAAAGTAAGTTTCTTGCAGCCTTTGTACCGGAATGTTTCAGCGTCATTGCTACCGGCGGCAGTGCAGTTTATACAGAAGCTGCAATGAGTAATTTGCGTAATATCGGAAAAACTTTTTATTTGCAGCTGCCTTATGAAGAAATTGAAAAGCGCATTAATAATATTTCGACTCGCGGACTGGCTATGGCAAAGGGAAAAACGCTGCTCGATTTGTACCGAGAACGCATTCCGCTTTACCACAAATATGCAGATACAACTATAGACTGCCGGAACAAGACAATTGAAGAAATTGCTTTGGAAATATTGAATCTTTTTAAAAAAGATCAGAGTGTTTCTTAATAAGTGCTTCTATTTCACCTTGAGAAATCATTTCTTCTAAAATTTTATTAATTTCTATTAATAGCTTAGTATTGTTTTTTTGCACACACACTGCATAATATTCGGCGGTTCCTTTCAGCGGATGACTTTGAGTTTGATCATATTGCGCTGTAATCCAAGCTGCGGTTTGCTGGTCGATTATTATCGCATCGATTTCTTCATTTAACAGAGCTTTTAAAATATGCATTGTTGTGGGAAATGTATACAAATCCATTTTTTTCAATCCGATTTCCCGAACTGTAACGTGACCTGTGGTTCCTTGTTTTACTCCTATTCTTATGCCGTCAAGTTCATCTTCATTTGTTATTGGAAATCTATTCAATGAAATTATAAATTGCTCACTTTTTGCATACGGAATTGAAAAATCAACGCATTTTTCGCGTTCCGGAGTAACGGTGATTGCAGCTATGCCAATGTCGCCGAGCTTTCTTTCTATTGATGGAATTATTGAACTGAAGCCTATAGGAAGAATTTTTATTTTTTTCCCCAATTTTTCACCTATTATTGCCGCAATGTCTGGATCTACGCCGGCAGGTTCACCGTTTTTTATGTATTCAAACGGCGGAAAACTATGATCTGTAAGAACTATTAATTCTCTTTTGCTGCAGGAAAAAAGTGACAATAAAAGCATAAATGGTAAAAATTTTCTTATCATATTAATATCCAAAAAGTAAATATTGAACAAAAATTAATTATTGCGATTTTATAAATCAAGAAAATTACAGAATTGAATATTTCGGCAATCGATGTTAATTTGCGTATTTCATATTTTTATAAAAATAACAGTTGCAAATAAATTAAAATTGTATATAATCCAACCCAACTTTATGACCAGTTGGTCATTTTATTTTTTTGCGAAGGGAGTTAGAAATGACAAACGAAGAAATTTTTGAAAAAGTTAAGAAATTGATTGCCGAAAGATTGGCTGTAAATGAAAGCAAAATAGTTCCTGAAGCTTCTTTTATTGAAGATTTAGGTGCAGATTCTTTGGATACTGTTGAATTGCTTACACAGTTGGAACAGGAATTCAATATTACTATTCCGGATGAAGATGCTGAAAAAATTACTACAGTCGGAAGCGTTATTGAGTATATCCAAAAGAATGAAGCGTAAGTAAAATCTTGATTTTTTGGAAATGAGCCTTTATAAAAGAACCGATAAGTTTTTTTATAAAGGTTTTTTTTATTAGAAGAGCATGTAACTGCGGAGTTAAACTTGGAAGCAAAAAGAAAAAATGAATTGAAAAATTTTCTGAAAGTACAAAAATTAAAATTCAATGACCTTGAACTTCTGGATTTGGCGTTGTCTCATCGTTCATTTGCCAATGAAAAAGCAACCGGAGCCGGAAATAATGAAAAGCTGGAATTCCTCGGAGATTCGGTTTTAGGTTTGATTATTACCGAGTTTCTTTACAGAAATTATTCGGCATTAAATGAGGGTGATTTTGCAAGAGTAAAATCGTTCGTTGTTAGTGAAGAGATGTTGTCCGCACAGGGCAGAAATATCGGATTGAATAAATTAATAAAAATCGGACATGGCGAAGAAATGACCGGCGGACGTGAAAAAAAAGCGATAATTGCGGATGCATTTGAGGCTTTTTTAGGTGCGATGTACATTGATTCAAAATATTCGCGTGTCGAAGAATTTGTTGTTCGGCTGTTTTCGGAAGAAATAAAGCTTGTAATAAACGAACGGCACGGACAGGATTATAAAACTATGCTGCAGGAATTTGTTCAGAAGAAATACAGAGATTGTCCGCAGTATCGCCAAATTTCGGAAAGCGGTCCGGAACACAACAAAACTTTTCGGATGGAAGTCCTTATTGACAACAAAATTATTGCACAGGCAGAAGGAAAGTCCAAAAAAGAAGCGGAAAAAAATGCAGCAAAGATTGCTTATTACAAAGTTGCGGAAAATTTGAACAAAAATGAAAAACAAGATACCGAAAATTGCAAAACAAACCGAAAATATCGCAGTAAAAAAAGAGGTGCTGCTTCATGATTTCTGTTGCTGATATAAAAATTGGAGATAAAAATTTTATTCCGGTGCAGACAATGCTGAAAAATCCGGTATGGGAAATTGATAAGACATTAAAAAAAATGGAGAAGCTTGAAAATATCGGCTGCGATATTTTGAGAATTACAGTTCCCGACCAGCAGGCACTTGACGGCTTAAAAGAAGTACTGAAAATTACAAGAATTCCTATTGTTGCAGATATTCACTTTGATTACAGACTGGCGATAGCGGCTGTGGAAGCCGGAGTACATAAAGTGCGCATTAATCCGGGAAATATCGGAGATAAAAATCGTGTTCGCAGCGTTATTGACTGCTTGAAAATGCACGGTACTCCGGTGCGTATTGGGATAAATAAAGGTTCTTTGCCGAAACATTTAAAAGAAAAATATAAAGATCCGATAAGAGTAATGATAGAATCGGCAAGGGAAGAAGTCGGGTATTTTGAAGAGACCGGATATAGTAACATAGTTCTTTCGTTCAAATCTTCTACTGTTATGCAGACAATTGCCGTTAATCGTCTTGCAAGCCGGGAGTTTAATTATCCACTGCATATCGGTGTAACTGAAGCAGGTGATTTGATTGACGGAACTATAAAAAACAGCATCGGAATAGCAACGCTTCTGCAAGAAGGAATCGGAGATACAATCAGAGTAAGTTTGACTGCGCCGGAAGAAGAGGAAGTCAAAACCGGCATAAAAATCCTTGAGGCGTTGGGAATGCGCGAAAGTCGTGTGGAAATTATAAGCTGCCCGACATGCGGACGAACTCAGATAGAATTGGCAGAGCTTAGCCGACAGGTAAAAGCACTTACCGAGGGAAAGCGTTTCCGCAAAAATTTAAAAATTGCTGTAATGGGCTGCATTGTAAACGGTCCCGGAGAAGCTGGCGAATGCGATTTCGGAATTGCCGGCGGAAAAGATCAGTCGATTCTGTTTAAAAACGGTGAAAAGCTGAAAGTTATCAAAAATAACTGCATTATGTCTGAATTAGAGCAGTTATTGATGGAGTATTATGAGAAAAACTAATCTGTTAATTTTATTTTTATTGCAAAGTTTGTGGGTTTTTGCGGCAGAAGAACCAAGTTGGGTGCACCTTAAACGAGCTGAAAATCTTACAGCCAAAGGTGAATATTCAGAAGCGATGAGTGAAGTCCGCAAAGCCAGAGCTTGTCACATTGACGAAGCACTGGAACGCTACTGGAATAAACTTGTTGTTGAGAACCCGGACAAAACAGATTATGAACTGAAAAAGCTTTTGCAGAAAGAAGAACAAAAGCTCAAAGTTTCGGACAATTACCCGCAGTATCACAATATCGTTGGTGATTTATACGTAAAAACAAACTTTCTTTCGGAAGCTGAACGTGAATACAAACTTGTTCTGGAGCAACAAAAATTTCTTGATTACCCGGATGAAGTACTGAATGTACGTTATAAGCTGGCAGAATTGTACAGCAGCCGAGGGGATTTAGACCTTGAAGAAATGACTTACCTCGAAATTATCAACGGTTTTCTTGCAACGAAGAAAGATTCATACTGGGATAGAATTCGTTACAACATTCGTCAGGATATTACGCTTTCGCATATATTCAAAGTTTACAGACTGGACAATGGAATGAAATATTTTAATGCGCTTTATAACATCGGGCGTTATGCTGCCATTGCGCAAAAGCGTGATGAGTCGCTGTTTTACTTAGGATGTGCGGCAATTGTTTGGATGACGCATTTTAATAACGAAATTCGCAAAGTTCAGCCAGATTTTCACTATACCGGTCCGGTAAATTTTATTAATTATATAAACAATCCTGCGTTTCAAATTATGCTTACCGATGATTTTGTTTTTGATAAATTGATGTTTTATATTGGTTACAATCATTTTCTGAACGGCAATATTCAGGAACGCGACCATTATTTTAACTTAGCAAAAGTTTTTGCTGCTAAAGCCGGGCGAGCAAATATGGTTGGTGATTTTATTGATTATTTGGTTGCGCATCCGGATCATGTACTTACATATCAGGAAATTTTGAAATGATTATGACAACAAAGAAAATTGTGCCGGCATTTGTGTTATTAATTGTTTTGTGCGGATGTATTAACGGCAATAAAAATCTTAATACAGAAATTGAAATGGTTGAGCCGGAAATTTATGCAAAATATCTGACAATGATTCCCGGAGCTGGTGAAAAGCCGGATTTATACTACAGTGATGAGGCAATGCTCGGTTTGAAACTTTCGCGCTTTGTTCAAAACAGATGGGAAATAACGTACCTTGACCAGTTGGATACTCAGGAACATTTTAATCCGGTAATGGGAAAGCATTTTTTGTTACATGGCAAAATATTTTATCTTGATTACCAATCAGAAAACCGAATTGTGCTAAAGCAGCTGACGGAAAAAGAAGAAGGTGGTTTTCTTGCTGATGGTACACGAATTTCATGTTCGGATTTTTACGTACTTCAGGACTCTTCAGAGAGCGAGCCGCTTCTTTTTTATTATGACAGCGGAGTTTTGAAAGCCGCATTACTTGAAGAGCAGCGGTACATTGAAGAATTGGAATTTGATACAGGAAAATTTCGCGATGTAGAGGAATTTCAGGTATTTAAAACTTTAGACTACTACACAATGGTATACAGTGGCAGTGGCGGATTGTTTCTGGTTCGTTTGGCATTAAACAGGAATGAGAAAAAAATTGAAGTTGAAAGCCTCTTGCAGATTGACAGCGGAATAGAACAATTTCATGCAGTGTTGTTTGATGATGATGTTACTATTTTGTATTACTCAAGAGAATATCTTTTAAGCTGCTACCGAGGCGGAACAACTCAGAAAATCGGTTATTATCCGGAGATAAATTTCCTTAACGTAAATTATCATAAAAATCAGCCTGTATTTACAGTATGCACTCCCGATAAAGAATCAAAAAATCAACCTGTTTATGCGGTTTATTTTATTCATGGAGATTCACCTGCAAATAAGAAGTGGCGTGAAGATTTGCTTGTTCGCTCCGATACTCCGTTTATTGCATGTAGCACATTGGATACAGACGATAATTTTTATATGCTGCTGTCTGGTAATATTTTGCAGTTGCTGACAATTTCAGCTTCCGGATTATAAATGCAGAAGTTTGATTTATTGATAATTGGCGCGGGCAGTGCCGGAACAGCCGCAGCGCAATCAGCTTATGCAGCCGGAAAAAAAGTCGCAATTGCAGAAAAATCTTTGATTGGCGGAACATGCGTAAACGACGGCTGCATTCCATTCAAATCTTTTTTTAATATTGCGGAAAAAATTGCACAAGTACGTGGCGGCATTGCCGGAATGTCTGCGGCTGAAATCAAGCTTGATTATGCACAGGTTGTGAATGAAGTAAATCGCCGTGTTGAAAATGTCAGAAAATCTTTAGAATTTTCTCTCCGTAATATCCCGGTATTGTATGCGGAAGCTGCGATAAAAGATAAACATCATGCGATTATCGGCAATGAAGAAATTGAATTTGATTATTTACTTATAGCAGCAGGAAGTCGTCCGGCAGTCGAGATTTCGCCTACGGCGCAGCTTTTAGCCTTTACTTCACTGCCGCAGGAAATAACGATTGTCGGCAGCGGAGCTGTCGGGATTGAAGCAGCGTCGATATTGGCAAAACTCGGTGTGCATGTAACATTGCAGGAAAAGCAAAATGTTGTAAGTCCCGGAATCCCGAACATTTTACGCAGAGAACTGGAAATTATGCTGCGCCGTGAGGGAATTACTATAAAAACGAATTGTAGTGAAATCCCGGAAAATGCATTGATTTGCAGCGGACGCAGCCCGGTTTTGCCGAAGTTTTTGAACAATGCGCCGGTTCCCGAAATTGGCGGCGACGGTGGCATATCTGTTGATAAAAATCAGCGCACAACGATTGAAAATTGGTTTGCTGCCGGAGATGTTTGCAGCGGAACACCGAAATTGGCATATACCGCATCATATCAGGCAAAAAAGGCTGTTTCGGTAATGTTTAATTTTAATTCGCAGTCTGAAATTGCTCCCGATTTTGTACCGTACTGCATTTTTGCTCCGTCACCATTGGCTTGGTTTGGAGATTTGGATAATCCGAATTATACGATTGAAAGAAAATCATACAAGACAATTCCGGCAGCTACTGCATTTGATGATACACGCGGTTTTGTTATTACCGCAGCGGATAAAAACGGTCGGCTTGTCGGGGCGGCAGTTTGCGGAACGGCAGCACATGAGCTGATTCATCAGTTGCTGATTTGCGCAGAATATAAGATAACTCAGGAAGATTTTCACCGCAAAGTTTTGACGCTTCATCCGGTTTTGTCGGAACTGTTGTAAACTGCACGAGGCGGCTTACAGGTTATTCAACATATTGTATATGTTGCTACTCAACATATCGTATATGTTATTCAACATATACCTCATCATCACACAGGACAATTTTTCCTTCATCTTCCAGCTGCTTCAAGTAGTTAATGAATTCCTTGCGTTTTTCCAGAACTTCACTCTTTTTTACCGCACCTAAAAGTTCGATTTCATGACGAATAACGCCGGCGCGTCGTTGGCTTACGCAGCTTAGGAAAACATTTTTAACGGCATCGGAAGCTCCTTTTAGGAAAAAGGCGATTTCATTGTTAGGATAATCTTTCAGTCCTTTTTCAAGTTCTTTCTTCGGCAGTCGCAGAATATCGGTAAATGTGAAAACTTTCTCCTCAATTTCTTTAGCTAGTTCTTCATCCTCGGCAGCTACAGCTTGAATGATTTGCTGAACATTTTCCTGATCGCAATTTCGCAGAATATCGACAAGTCGCTGTTTACCGAGTACCGGAATTTCCGCACTGTTAGTACAAATGTCTTTTGCTTTAGCGTTGAGTTTGCCAATTATCATTTTGCTTATGTCACTGTTGATTTTTGATTTGCCGTTAATCATTTGCAGTATTGAAGCGGAACGTTCCGGCGGAAGAATTTTCAGGATTTCCGCAGAGCGAACAGGCGCAAGTAGTGTCAGTACGGTAGAAATAACCAAATCGCTTTCGCTTTTCAGCAATTCTTTCAGCTGCACAGGAGAAAGGCGGTTAAGATATTCGTACTCTTCTACGCCGGCTTCTTCCTCCAGTTTCATAAAACGAACGCTTCCGTCGGATAATCCGAACATCAGTTGCAGCAATGTTCGCAAGAATTCACGTCCGGTCGGAAGTTCGCCCCAACCGTTTTGCGGTGTTTTCAGCCCGAATACTGTTTGTGTTTCGTTAATATCTTTTTCTGTAATCTTATTGATTCGTTGTAGTTCTTTAAAAATTTTATGCTGTTCGTCGGGCTGGAATTGGGCTGCAACTTTTGCGGCTTTATCTACGCCAAGGAGTATCAGAAAAACCGCGCTTTGGTACAGGCGAGATTTTTTATTGCCTTGAGTTTCCGGAGCAGGCTCTTTTATAAATGGACGACTTTCGTTTTTTGCGGCAGTATCGGCAGGTTTGTTAATTGGGATATAATCCGATTTGCTAATTTTTTCAAATGCTGCTTTTTTTACTTCTTTAGGCAGCTGTTTTTCTTCTTCAATCTTGCCGTCTTTCAAATCTTTTGAAGAAATCTTGCGAGGGAAAAAAGCTTCGACCTCTACTTGTGTATTTTTTAAGCTGTCACGCATTATTTTTAAATCTTTTTCATCTGCGTTATTACCTGTGTTTGCTTGATTTTTTTTATAAGCATTAAAAATAAAATTATTTCCAGCCAATTTTTCCCTCCCAGAAAATTGAATTAATACAAATTTGCAATAATAAATGCAAGCGCGTTGAATATCATTGCTTATAATCCGCAAATAAATCTTCTGATTTTTTGCGCAGCCTGCATGACGCTGCTTTTATTTCCTCCAAACTGCCGGCAGCAAAAACAGCTGATACAACGGCTATTCCGGCAGCTCCGCTTTTTTCTAGCAGCGTCATGTTGTTTTCGGTGATTCCGCCGATTGCAACAACCGGAATTTTTACCGCACTGCAAATTTCTTTTAATGTCTCAAATGAAACATGTTTGGTATCGGTTTTGGTCGTTGTGGAAAACATTGCTCCGACACCAAGATAATCTGCGCCGCATTTTTCGGCATGAACAGCAGCTTCTACCGTTCTTGCAGAAACTCCGATAATTTTATTACTGCCCCAGCATTTACGGATTTCAGCCACATCAGTATCGTTTTGCCCTACATGAACTCCGTCGGCATCACACTTTTGCGCTACATCGATATTGTCATTAATTATAAGCGGAACGTTAAACTGTGACGTAATTTTTTTTACGGCAAGTGCAGCCGACAGAAAATCTTTGCCGTTCATATTTTTTTCACGCAGTTGCAGTATTGTCACACCACCTGAAAGTGCCGCAAATATTTGACTTTCCAAAGTTTGGTCAATGCACCACTTCCTGTCTGTAATTGCGTATAGCCGCAGCTGCTCGCTTGATATATTCATTTCTAATCCTTGTTAAAATATCCGATTAATTTTCCGTAGTAGCGATCCATATCTCCGGCACCCATAAGACATATAACATCATTGACATCGATTTTATCTTTTAAGTTTTCTGCAATTTTCTGTGGACTTCCGCAATATTCAGTGTTCGGATTCAATTGTATTGTTTTTTCAGCAAGCATTTCGGAGCTGACACGCATTGCCCATTCTTCTTTTTTCTCACGTGCCGGGTAAATGTCTATAAGCGAAACTTTGTCCGCTGCTGCAAGTGCCGATGCAAAATCATCAAGAAAATTAAAAGTTCTGGAAAATAAATGCGGTTGAAAAATAAGATGCAGTTTGCGCTGCGGATAAATGTTGCGAATTTCGCTGATAATATGACGGATTGATTCCGGAGAATGACCATAGTCTGTAATGAAAACAGGTTTTTCTCCACAGACATCGAATCGCCTTTTCATTCCCATAAAACGCTTCAGTCCTTTAGCTGCGTCATCATGCGTCATTCCGAGTTCCAACGCCGCCAAAATCGCACCGGTCGCATTCAGTGCCAAATAACCGGGCAGTGCCGGAACAAATAAATTAAGCGGAGTTTCATCAGCACTCTCAAGAGTAAAATGATTTCCGTCGGGTGAAAGCTTATGATTTGTAATTGTCCAAACTTTTGTTTTATCGACATCGCTTTTTTCCAGCAGTGCGGTTTCTTCCGGGAAACCAAACCAAGTAATATTGGTAAAATTATTTTCTCGGACAAACTCTATTATGTTCGGCGTTGCATGAAGAATTTGCTTCTTTTGTCCGGTCATACCATTAAAAAAGTGTGCAAATGAAGCTTTGTAATCTGCAAAGTCTCGATAAGTTTCGGGATGTTCAAATGCAAAATTTATCATGATGTTGATTTGCGGATGATAATTGTGAAAATTGCGGTTGTATTCGTCGCCCTCAAGTATATAAGTACTTCCTTTTCCCATAAAAATATTGGAGTCTCCGAACGGAGTTTTCATTTGTGCGCCAAGTATCGATAGCGGTGCCCATTTTGTATCCTGCAAAATTGCGGTAAGAATTCCGGCGGTAGTTCCTTTTCCTTCACTTCCGGAAACCGTAATGCCGGTTCTGCCTTCTTCAAGCAGATATTTCCCGATAAAAGTTTCCCAGCTTTCTTGCGGAATTCCGAGCTTTTGTGCCTCCAGAAACTCAGGATTATCCGGCGCAAGTGCTTTTACCGCCGGTGAATACAGAAGCAAATCAGGTGTGTCGCTTAAATTTTCAGCGGCGTGCCGGTAAAAAATTTTGATTCCTTTTTGTTCAAGATGATTTAAATCATCACGTTCTGCACGCTCTGAACCAGTGACGCGCACGCCTTTTTCACAAAGATACTCGCCTATAGCTGAACACGCGCAGCCGCCTATTCCCAAAATATGAACATGTTTTAATTGATTCATTTGTTTTTCCCCTTATTTAAAATGGAATATACAATTTTATAATTTTCTTTTCAAAGTTTATGATAGCTACAGTCGGCAGCTTAAATCATTTTTTCAGATGTTTAATAATTTGCGCGGCGTTATTGTAAATTTGCGTTGCACAATCATCCGGATTCTGCTGTCGTATTGCCGAAAGCAGCAATAAGGCATTCTGCAATGTTTCAGATGCAGCCATATCAGTTTCTGTCAGAAGCCGATTCTGGGGAACAGCTGCCGCCGAAAACACCGCTTTTTTGCGGTGTTTTAATAAATTTTCCGAAACCGAAAAATATACGTCATAAGAGTTTAATTTATAAACTTCCTGTTCCGAGCCACTGAAACCGTGAATAATAATGTTTGCTGTTGATTTTTTGCGGAAACTTTCCAATATCGGCGGCAGCAGATGCAAAGTTTTCACACAATGCAGAATAATTGCTGTGCAGCCGATTTTTGCGGCAATATCAAGCTGGCGTTCAAATATAATCTTCTGCAGCGGCAAATTAGGTTTGCACGAATCAAGACCGATTTCTCCCATAAGAATACTTTTATCCTTGTACTTGATAAAAAGAGATTCAAGCTGCGCTAATTCATCTTCAAAATCATTTTCCAAACAGGCTGCTTGCCAAGGATGAATTCCGAAAGAAAACGGAATATTGTGCTGCAACGAAAAAAAAGCTTGCTGCTCCGAGTACTCGGCGGAAAAAGGTTTATCTGCCAATGCAGAACCAATGCATATATCGGCAGTGCTTTTTTCCGGGAAGTGAGTGTGAATATCGGAAAGTTTCATAGATTTTTGATTCTTTCTACAGAGGTTGTATCCAGATTTATAACTAGTAGTGTAAGGTCATCTTTTGCGTTTTCCAGTGGCATAAATGAATTTAAATCATCAATAACCGCATTTTTTAAAGCTTCTGCACTTTTTTCCCTATTGCGCAGAACGATAGATTCCAAACGCTCAATGCCGTAGCGTTCTGCATTGCTTGTCGATTCGGTGATTCCGTCTGTATACAAGATAATTTTGCTTGTATTTTCTGTTGATATAGTAGCAGTCTGCATTGGCATTTTCTCGATATAACCGATAATCGAAGAATTCGGAAGTAGCCGCTGCAAAGTGCCGTCTTTTTGAATTAGCAATATTTCTGTCAATGCAGCATTTGAATATGTAAGAATATTTGCGGTTAAATCCAACTCACCGTAGAATGCGGCAATGTATTCTTTATTTGCGGTAATTTTGCAAAGGTCAAGGTTGACTTGACGCAGAACATCTTCCGGCGTTCCGTATAAATAAATGTTCTTTTGGAATGAAATTTTTGCCATCATTGTTACCATTGCAGCCGGAATTCCGTGTCCGCATACATCTGCAATAACGAAAGCGTATTTGGAATTCCCTATGCTTACTATATCGTAATAATCGCCACCGAGCTGCTCCATAGGGCGATAGAAACCGGCACAGTCAACTTCGGCAAATGTGGTTTTCGGAATGATTGCTTCCTGAATTCTTTGTCCCATTTGCATTTCCGCTTCAATCTGTCGTTGAATGTTCAGAAGCTCATTGTTGTAAGATTCCAGCTGATGAGTACGTTGCTTAACCTGATTTTTCATATCCTCACTGTAGTTTTGCAGGCTTTCTGCCATTGCATTGAAAGAATCGGAAAGAACTTTCATTTCCAAATTCTGATTAAAATCAGCTCGTATGAAAAGATTGTGTTCTCTAAATCGTCCTACAAGTTCGCAGTATTTTTGAAGCGGTTGAACTATGACTTTTTTCAAAACGGCATGGAGAATTGTAATCAGCACCAGTGCCATTATAATAAATTGCGCCAGTGTCAGGAGAATATCACGGCTAAGTTGTCTGAATAAATAAGATTTTGTTGTGATAACAGTGACTTTTCCTATTTCCAGTTCATCATCATTTGAGCTCGAATGGAAAATTTGCATATCTGAAACGAGTTCTGCCGCTGTTTGGCTGATTATTTTTTCAGCTTCATCAGCAGATATTTCGTTTTTGTTTTTTGCAAGCCCGTAAATAAGTCTGTTGTCTTCGTTATAAAGTGCTATTAGATGAACAAAATCATTTTCGATTTCAATCTGCATTATATTTTCTATCCAGTCGGTGTTATAGTTCCACAGCGGCCAGTCAAGGTTGAAGCAAAGTCGCTTTGTCAATAAATCGACATTGCGCTGATGTTCTTCTTGTCCGTTTTTATACTGTAGAATACTTGTGGTTCCGCCCATGACTATCATTATACAAGAAACGATTGCAATTATTATGTGGTTTACTAATGCAGAAAGTTTTGTCATTTTTAATCTCATTCAAAATTAAAACAAAGATAATCTCTTTTATGGATTTATAATACATCTCGCATAAAAAAACTAATCTTTATTAAC
>JBNMHA010000007.1:0-38032 GCA_050872545.1 Spirochaetales bacterium
GGACTTACAACCTTGAGGGCAGTGCTTGGAAGGACAGGTTTTTCAGTAGAATTATCGAGGATCTTGTCGATTTGGTGTGCGTTTTTGTGTATATCGAGGAAAATCCTGTCCGCGCCGGGCTTGCGAAACGTGCAGAGAACTACCTATTTTACGAGGTTTGGGAAGATATTGGCGAGGGAAATTACTCGCTGGATTAACAGGGACAGACCTTGACTTGCTAAAAGCGGTTTAGCCGAAGTTCAGCGCCTTTGAATTACTAATTTTATTCGATTGCGGTATTTTTATGCCTAGTTTTATTTCGGTAGTTGAGCAAATCAAAAACTTTAGTTTTTGACTATGTCGAAACTACCATATATAGTGCAGCTAATATTTCGACCAGCTCAATAATCGCTATGCTTCATATTTTTTGAATAGCTTCTCGCAGGTGAACTATCTGTAAATTTATTTCTAAATGCTGCTTGTAGCTTCCTATTTTCATTTTTCGTGATTTACTTTTCTGGAATAAAACTCATTTTATAGAAAAATACGCTGATTATTTGTTAAGCCAATAGCTAAGCTTGGAAAAGATGTTGGTTTTGCAGATATACGGTGTCAGACCCTGATTCCGATTTAGAATAAATAAAGCCAAACAGATACTGAAACAAGCTAAAAAACTGGTTGATATACTATTTTGACATATAGGTCTGACACCAGCAACAACAGATACCAGTGTAGATTCCCATGTTAAGCATGAGAATGATATGTTAAACACTAAGGGACAGCCCCTAATCCCATTTCGGAATTAGGGTCTGTCCCTAAAATCACTCACTCGCAAGTGCTGCCACAGGATCAAGCTTAGCTGCTTTCATTGCCGGTGAAAGTCCAAAGAAAATTCCCACAAATGCCGAAAATATAAAAGAAATCACAGCTGCATTTACCGGAAGCGAAAACTTCCAACCTAAAACTTTTACCACAACAAAACTTAATAATGTTCCTATTAGAATTCCTATTGTTCCGCCGATTAACGACAACATTGCCGATTCAATTAAAAACTGATTGCGAATATCGCCCTGCGAAGCTCCCAATGCTTTTCTAATACCAATTTCGCGCTTTCGCTCCGTCACAGAAACAATCATTATATTCATTATTCCAATTCCACCTACAAGCAATGAAATTGCAGCAACTCCCGATAGTAATAAATTCAATGTTGCAGTTGTCTTCTCGTAATTTTCAAGCATTGTCTGCATCGACATTATAAACAAAGTGTCACTTTCGCCCGTCTTCTTTTCTGCAAATGCCTTTATCGCATTTTCTACCGCAACTGAATATTTATTTGACACAGCCTGCACAACGACCGAATCGGCAATCGGATTAGGTTTAATTCTGCGCTTATAAAAACCACGCGTTACATAAATAGCACTGTCCGATGACTCAAATATCGATGTCGATGTTGACAAAACACCTATAATTTCCAACGAGAATTTTGCCTTTTTTATAGTCACAGTAAGCTTCTTTCCCAGTGCTTCGCCTTCGGGGAAATAACTTTCCGCAATTTCCTGTCCGATAATTGCACACAAAGAACCTAATTCATCGTCAGTTTCCTCAAAGTAGCGTCCGTAATCAAGTTCAAGCTTACTTTCTTCCATAAAATCAAGCTCTACCGCATTAACAGTAGCAGAACCTTCGATATTGCCACGTTTAATGTTGCAGTTTATTTGGTTCTTATAGAAAACATTCTTTACATTGGGAATAGTTTGGAAAATCTCACGTCTTGTTGTTTCATCAAACTGCAAAGCACGAATCTTTCGCATATATCCGCCGCGAATATTAACCATATCCAGCCCGGACTGCGAAATTGTCGATTTCACATCGGCAGTAGCACTCTCTCCTATTGCAGTAACCATTATTACAGCCGCAACACCGATAACAATTCCCAAAAGAGACAAAATGCTTCGTGTTTTATTCGCAAGAAATGACTGTACCGCATTGACAATATCTTCCGTCATTTAATCCTCCAGTAAAAGCCCATCCTTGATCCGCACCATTCGTGCAGCAGTCCTTCCTATTTCTATATCATGTGTAACAATGACAATCGTCGTACCTTCGGAATTTATCTCACGAAACAAATCAAGCACGGAATGCCCAGTTTCGCTGTCTAACGCACCGGTCGGTTCGTCTGCCAAAATAAGTGCCGGTTTTGTAACTGTAGCTCTTGCAATAGCAGCACGCTGACGCTGACCGCCGGAAAGTTCATTTGGTTTATGAGTAAGTCTCTCGCCGAGTCCTATGCGTACAAGTGCCTCTTCTGCACGTTCCCGACGTTCTTCAAGCGGAACTCTCTGATAACGCAGCGGAAGCATTACATTTTCCAAAATAGTCAGGTTCGGCAGCAAAAAATACTGTTGAAAAACGAAACCGACCGTTTTATTGCGAAATGCGGAAAGCTCATTTTCGTTCATTGTCGCGGTATTTCGTCCGTTAATAATGACCTGTCCCTCCGTAGGTCGGTCAAGACATCCAATCATATTCATGCAGGTAGATTTTCCCGAACCGGACGGTCCCATTATAGACAATATCTCACCGCGCATAATCGAAAGATTAATTCCGCGCAGAGCCTGAACTTTTGATTCTCCCATTGAAAATACTTTCCATACATCCTGAAGTTTGACCAATTCGCTTGCTTCATTCATCATTTTGTCTCCATTATCTTCTCGGAGGTGGTCCACCCGGTCCGCCACGCTTGTTATTTTTTTCTGTTTCTCTCTGCGCTTTCACAACATCGGCATTATTCAGTCCTTCCAAAACTTTTACAACGCCTTTTGTCAGTGGCTCAACCTTTACACGAACTAATTCCGTACTTCCATCTTCATTGTAGCGTTCTGCAAAAGTCTCGCCTTTCTTAAACATTATGCCTTCATTCTTCAACGTAAGCACATCTTCCGGTTCCTTCACGTAAATTTCTCCGGTAAATGAATATCCGGGCAGTAAATAATCCGGCGGATTGTCAATTCTTATATTCGTCTTTACAACCGTAGCACCTCTGTCGGTAATCTCCCCTACTGCCGGATAAGACTTGACATAACCTTCGATTTCCTCACCTTCTATTGCCGGAAAAGAAAAAACAACTCTCTGACCAATTTTAAGTTTCCACACATCATCCTCAAGGATTTCAACTACGGCTTCCAAATAACTTCTGTCTATTAATTCACCGAAAGAACTGGAGCCAGACTCAAAGTAATCACCGGGATTGCAGTCCAAACTTGCCACTATTCCGTCAAAACGAGCAAAAAGCTGCTTATCCTGCAATTTTTTTTCTTTTACCTTGCGCTCTGCCAGCAGTAATTCCAGCTTTTTCTTTGAACCGCTAATGCGCTGTTCTTCAATATTGTTATCCACAACTTTTAAATTATAGTCTTCCTCCAAACTGTCCATCCACACAAGTGGCATTCCTTTTTTCACAAAATCGCCTTCTTTTACAAAAACACGTTCCACAATACTGTTGCTTGATGCCATTAATTTCTGCGAATTTGCAGCTGAAATATTCCCGGAAATATCAATTACATTCTTTATCGTCTGCATTTGAACATTCAGCTTTACGACAGTCGGCTTCTTCTTTATTGATTTGTGAATGACCGTACATAAAACTACCGCAACAGCCAAAATTAAAACAGTAAAAAACAAAATCTTGTGTTTCAATGATAAGCGCACTTTATTCTCCTTTGACAATATCAGCTTCCAGTAAAAAAAGATTGGCTGTCTCTGATGCAAAAATCAGCCGCTCTATTTTTCCCAATAAATTCTGCGTAATCGCACTTTGATATTCAATTATTCCGCGTTCATATTCTGATTCGGAAATATAACCGGCATTGTAACGCTTTTCATATTCCTGCGCCTGCTGCATATATATTTGCTCTTCCGCCTCATAAGTATTGCGCTGCCATTCCAAAGTTTCTTTTTTCAGCAAAAGTTCATCAAACTTAGTTTTAAAATCCTTAGCCGTTTGTGCAATATCCAGACTGTCGCCTTTTTCTTCCAATGCCATAATTTTATTTTCCAAACGTGTCTGTGCAATAGTAAGCGGCGACCAATTTACCGAAAAAGTAAGTTCTGGACGACTGCTTTGAGTAAGCGGAATATTCACTCCGACACCTGCGGAAAAACCGTTGTAACTTGCGGAAAGTCCCGGAACAATGTAATGCGACTTTGAAGATGTAGTGTAATCATTCAAAGAATTATTTGTTTTAGCCTCATAACCTACTGTGCCTGCCAAATGAAAATTCTTTTCATTCTTTGACACCTTGCGGCTTAAATCATTTTTGTATTTCGCATAAACCGCACTTTCATAATCTTTATAACGCTGCAATGTCAAAGATTCCAGATCGGGCAGCTGCGCTTCCGGAATATCAGAAGGAAGTTCATCAATTTCCATTGCACATTCCGTCATAAGCCGCTGAAGTTTCTGCTGGTAAACTCGCTCTTGTTCACTAATAAGCCGCAATTTTTTTGATACGGCAAGATTCAATCTTTTAAATTCCAAACTGTTTTCTCCGTATCCTTGAAACTTTGCCAATTTCAAATCTCTTATTGCGTCATTGTGGTCAACATGCGCTTCATCGACATTATATTTTGCCTGAAAAGCTTCCTTTAATAAGGAAAGAAATGATGCTCGTATTACCGAAATCTGCTGCTCCAACGAACGTTCTTTTTCCAGTATTTCGCGCTTTAACGCAACACGCTGAACATCTTTTGCTGTAATTTTTTTCTTAAAAGGGAAAATATCCGTTTGTGCATTAATGCGAACATCCGGAATATACGAATCGTCAGCAGATGCTGCAAGCGGAATATTAGTCGGGAACTGAAATGAGAACGAAGTATTCCTCCATTCAGGAAATTTCAATGACAATTCCGGAGTGAAATCAAGCGATACTTCATCTTTTGAAAAAGTAAACGTTCCGCTTGTTCCGAGTGTAAAATCAACAAGGTTCTGATAATAAAATAGCTGCAAATTACTGCGAGCGGTATCCAGTTCCAACTGAAGTTTCTGCGCTTCCAAATCATGCTGCATATAACTTTGTAAAAGTTCATCATAAGAAACTGCATTTATAAAAAATATAACTTGCAAATAAAACAAGCAGAGAATCAAGCGATACGGCAACATTTTAGTCCTTTTATTTTATCGGGCAGCCAATTCAATCACAAATCAGTCCGCCGATCAGTTTTGATACATTTCGATTCGGTTGCTCTATAAACGACATGCAAAAATTGAAAATCCTTTTTTATTTCCGATAATTTTTTGTTCAATTTTAAATGTTGATTTTTAAAAGATTTTTTTTCTGTCTCCTGCATTTATTGTATAATGTGAGAATTTATTTTTATACTTATACATTAATAGAACAGAATGAGTTTTTGAAGGAAGAAAGTATGGATATTTTGCCTGAATATCTTATTGTGGAATCGCTCGGAATATTTTCCGGCAATTTTCTTTATTGGGCACGCAGGAAATCTGACAACGCCATTGTATTGATAAAGCAATCTGAAACAGCACATTTATTTGATGATGAAATAGAACACTTAAAGCGTGAATATGAAACTGCCCGGCTTATCGGCTGCAAAGTTTCGCTTCATCTTCCAAGTGCGCAGAACGGACACGGCGCAATAATTTACGAATCATGCGAAGGAATATTCCTAAACAGGTTACTGGAAACGCAGCAATTGTCGATAGATGATAAAATTCATTTATTCAGAGCTGCGGCAAAAGCTTTGGGAGAGCTACAGAAAAAAGGCGTAATGCATTTCGGAATCAGGCTTGATAAAACCCTTCTGCGCAACAACAACGAAGAAATTATTTTTTTTGCACTCGGCGATACAGTTATATTAAATAACGATGAAACATACATACCGGGAAATCATCATTATACATTAGACGTACTGAAATATCTTCCGCCTGAAATGACCGGCAAAACATGCAAAGTGGCAGATCTGCGTACTTCATTTTACCAGTTGGGTATAATGTTCTACTTTGTTTTTACCGGGAAATATCCTTTTGAATCATCGGATCCGGAAAAACTGCTTTATGCGCAGGCTTTTGAAAAACCTACAGAGCCGCACATTATTAAAAAAGAAATTCCCGACTGGATTTCTGCAATTATAATGAAATTACTTGAAAAAGACCCGGAAGACCGCTATCAGACAGCGTCCGCTCTTTGTTTCGATTTAGAAGGTCTGAAATCGACTGCAAACTTTGTTCCCGGAACAAACTTTGTTCCCGGTACAAAAGACTGCGGACTTTTCAAACTTACAAAAAAAGTTTTTGGTTATAAAGAACAACTTGAAGAACTTGATTGGTACTGCAAGCACATTTCACTGGCAGAAACACGCGCTGTTTTTATAAAGTGTGAAGACGGCTGCGGGAAAAAAGAGTTTTTGGAAGTATTCAATGAAAATGTAAATAAGCTCGGTGGGTATTATTTCAGCACCGATTTTTCACGTGCCAGCGGAAATTTTCCGTTTCACGGAATACTGATGTTGCTCAATCAAATCATTGCCTACATTAAAGCAAACGGGAAAGAAACAAAGTTTATTGATTTCATCAAAAAAGAAAAAGACATCGAACCGTACTTGCATTTGTTTGCTGCATTATTTCCGGAATTAAAAAACATTTATCCGCATAATGCAGAAGATAAAAATAATTCTGTACTGGTTAATGTTCATTTTCGCCATTGCTTTTTTTACTTAACAGCAAGCATTCTACGCTTTTTTACAGACAATTTCGGAGTATTGACTATTTACATTTCCGGTCTTAATTCTGAAATGAATGAAGAATTAAAAATTCTTCGCTATCTTTTGGGTCACTGCAGCCACTTAATGTTTTTGTTTTCCGTATCGGAAGATGACAAAGACGGAATCGAAAAAAAACTTGATTCGGACAGCGTATTTTTTGCAGAAATAAGGCTTCATGCGTTATCAAGAACCGACGCGGCTCAAATGATTGCAGCTTCCTTTCACTGTAGCAGCACAGAAACGCTGCAAGCTGCCGATGTTTTAATCCGTCAATCAAACGGACACGCCGCTGTAATGAAGCACATTCTACAAAATTGGTACAACAACTCGGTAATTTCATACAGCAACGGAAAATTGCTTTTTGACACGAACTCAGCCTCAATGCTTTTTGTGCCAAACTTTAACGTTACCGAATCTCTGCTAAGAAATAAATCATCATTAGACAAATCGTTCCTTCAGCTGTTATCATGTTTTCCGGCAGGCGTAAAAGGAATCAAAATAAGAAAAATCATGAAACTTGAAAGTTTTGCATTTCAGCAAATACTAAATGAATGCAAAAATTTTATAACTCAACGCTGTGGCTGCATTTATTTTCAAGACGAAGAAGACCGCCATTTCATTTACAAAAACCTTTCAGCCGGTGAATTAAAATATTTTCATACATTAATCGTTCTTGATTTTATCCAATCGGGAACAGCCGATGATTTCAGCTTTACAATGATGGATCATGTGGCAATCGCATTCGACAGTTTAAACGAGGAACAGCAAAAAACTCTGCTTGATTTATTCATTAACATAATAGAAAAATCAAATTTAACGGCTGCATTTGAATACGGCTTTCAATTATGCTGCCAAGTAATTGATTTATACGGCAATGAAAAATTGAGACAGCACAATGTAGAATGTCATTTTTATTGCTTAGCTGCAATTTTAGGTTTTTTCAGCGGAAATTACGGAATGATGTTGGATCTCTTCAATCATTTAAATACGGATGAATATAAAAATGATTATGAAAAACTTGAAATTCAAGAATTTGTCGCTGAATATTTTCAACAAATCGGACAACTTGACGAAGCAATAGAACTTTGCACAAGTGCATTGGAAAATTTAGGTTTTCCGGTACCCGAAAATGTTTCTGAACTAAAACTGCTGCACGAACAATATTTACTGAAGAAAAAAGCACAAAGCATAAAAGATTTCAAAAAACTTCCGGAGATGAAAAAGCCGGAACACATTCTAATAATGCGCTATCTTGCAAAAATAATTCCGATTATTTCTTTTTTGCGGACGAAAGACGCAAATTTCCTTGCATGTAAAATGGTAAACTTCGTTTTTGACAACGGCAAAAGCTTTATTTCTCCTTTTGCATTTGCATTATACGGTTCTTTTTTATTCAAAGAACAGCGCAATTTTAAAGAAGGCGTTTTTTGGGCACAAACTGCGTTGGCAATGCTTGATGATGTCAATGCAGCTGAATTTATTTCGCAAACAATTTTCTTTGCAGTATTTTTTGCCGGGCATTGGAAATTATCACACGAACAAATTTATTACTGGATAAACCGAGCTGCCAATTACGAAAATGATTACGGAAGTTCAAACTATGGCGTTGTATGCAACAACATTTTGCCTTTGTATTCATGCCTTTCAGGTATGCATTTAAAACAGATTATTACAGATTCGGACTATCATGTAAGCGACTTTTTTAATCAGGATACAAGCAATCCGACTGTGTATCTGCAACATATTTCACTTGATGTAATAAAAAATTTGTCGCTTGGCGGCGAACGAATGTGGACAATTTTGTCGGAAATTACCAGAGAACCGCAGTCCGGCAAGGAACGCTTCTTTTCAAACTATTACTACACGCTTGAACTTTTTCTGTCTGTAGCGGAAGAAAAGCCGGATATTATTCTGAAAAAGTGTCAAATTGAAGAAAAAACATTCTACCCATTTTTTGCGGAAAATTATTTGTATCAGGCAATGCTTCTAAAGCTTGCAGTAAGAAGCGGTTCAGTTAATAAGAAAATCGGTATACAGAAAATTTATAAAATTCTTCGCATACTGAAAAAATGCAAGCGCAATGGAGCCGAAAATCTTGAAACAAAATTCTATATGATTTCCGGAATAATTGCTGATTTAAAAGGAAACTTTGCTCTTTCAAACAAATGGTATTACGAAGCACTGCAAGAATGTTTGAAAATTGGAAATCACCTTGAAGCTGCATTTTGTTCACTTCTGCTGATGAAAGAACAATTGCACAACGGAGATAAAATAATAGCTTCCGTTTACTTTAAAAAAGCTGTCGATTACTTTAATTCTCTCGGATATTCAGGAATAGTAAATTATTTAAAAACGCGTTACGAAATGCAGCTTGAAGATGAAACTGTCTTAAAGGAAACTAACGACACAAATGAAAATGAAATAATCGATTCTTTTACAAAGGATTTAAATGCAGTGTCTAATGCGGTAGATTTAGTTCATTGCTTTGTAAAACAGATTTTGTTCTTATTCCAGACCGATGTTTTTATTGCCGTAGGTTTTGACAAACTAAAAAAGCCGCTGATTGAAGCTGCTGAATATAAAAACCGCAGTTCTGAAATCACTGAAGGAATGATGTTGTCGGATATAAGCGGCGAAAGGCTTCCGAAATATTTAATTTCATTTGTATGCGAAAATATATGCAGCGTAAATCTCAATGACAAAAAGTGGCATAACATCACATTTTATGACCGTTATTTGAAAGAACATAACCCACGAAACGCATTTTGTATTCCGCTGTTTCTGTCAAAGGAAAAAAATATCGATAACTTAGTGATGGTTTTATATTTGGAAACATCTTCGCGCAGAGAAATCTTTTCACCGGAAAGCGAGCAGCTGATTCAGAAATTATTTGAAACATATTTGAAATGCAGAAGAAAAATGCAGGCTTCTTTGCGTAAGGAAAGCGTGCGTTCCAAAAAAATAAATCATTTGCAGCAGAAACTTAAAGATGTAAGCGGAAAATACAAAGAATTAGCTGGACTTCAGTCGCAAGGAATTCTGAAATTTGATTTATACGGAAAAATCACTTACTGCAATTCTGTCGGCTGCAAAATGCTTGGACTGGAAACTAAAACATTAAAAGAAGGTTTCTACGTGCAGCAGCTTTTCACTCCGGGAAAAGACAAAACCGGCGGCTGTGCCGATGTGGAAAAACTGCTTAAATATAGTTTCGGCGGTCCGTATGAATATGAATGGTGCGGCAGATGTTTTGTCCGTGTATCTTGGACTGCATTAAGAAACGAAAGCAGCAAAATTACCGGCGGACGGGCTATATTCATCGACATTACAAAACAAAAGCAGAATGAAAAAAAACTGAAAGAACTCAATGAGCGACAGGAAGAACTTATTGCAAAACGAACGCAATCGTTAAACGAATCGCTGCTGCAGCTGCGCCGTTCTCAAAACCGACTTGTTCAAAGTGAAAAAATGGCATCTTTAAACAGCGTAATAATAGGAATATCGCATGAAATCAATACACCGCTGGGAATCGCAATTACATCTGTTTCGACTTTGACAGAATCCTGTCGTAAGTTTGGTGATGCAGCAGCGAATTCTGATATCCGCAAAGAAGAGATTACGAAATTTGTTGATGATACACAAAAAACTTTATCACTGATTTCCAACAATTTGGGAAGCATTGCGTCATTAATCAACAATTTCAAAGAATTGCTGCGAGAACAATCAAAAAGCGAGCTGTGCCAATTTGATTTAAGATATTACCTGAATATGATTTATCAGACACAGAAAATGCGTTTTGCACATATTCAGTATGAATTCATATTAAACTGTCCGTCTCCGTTTTTAATAAACAGTTATCCCGGAGTTTTCTTTCAGATAATTTCAAATCTTATGCTTAATTCGTTTATACATGGCTTTGAAAAGCGCGATAATTGCATTATCTGCATTATTGTAACTATGGAAAAAGATAACCAAATTAAACTTATATACAAGGACAACGGGCGCGGCATTCCGGAAGAAAACCTTGATAAGATTTTCAATCCGTTTTTTACAACAGCTGTAGGACAAGGCGGTCAGGGACTCGGGCTTTACATTGTTTATAATCTGGTTCACGAGCGTTTAAACGGAACAATACAATGTAGTTCGTCGCCCGGGAACGGAACAAGTTTCACAATAATGTTTCCGAATTCTGTCTTGTAAACAAAATGCGATTTTGCTTTGTAAGAGGTTGCCGTGTCAAGCACGGCAATGACATAAACAGATGACTGACTGTCGGCAATGACAAAGGCTACAGCAGAAAATAGTAAAAGCAATTGCATAATAATGAAGAAGGTTGCTGCTAAGAATATCAAAAGCGATTGCATGATAATGACAAAGGCTGCTGTCGAACAATGATAAAAAGTTTTTATTTTAAGCAATACGCAAAATTAAATGTAACAAACAAACTTCAAAAGGAGACCGTTGCAATATGGAAAAAATGTCTATTGATTTAAGCGATAACGAATATGAGACAAAAAGTTGGAAAATTCTCATTGCTGATGATGAGCTTGATGTCCACACAATTACCAAACTTGCGCTGAATAAAGTTACATTTCTCGGTAAGCCGCTTGAATTTCTCAGCGCGTATTCCGGAGCCGAAGTTTGCAGTATTATGAAAGAAAACCCGGATATTGCGCTGATTCTTCTTGATGTAGTTATGGAAAATACTACGTCAGGACTTGAAGCCGTAAAGTTTATAAGAGAAGAGCTGCATAATTCTTCAGTTCGCATAATATTCAGAACAGGAATGCCGGGAAGTGCTCCGGAACGCAAAGTAATAAGCGATTACGACATTAACGATTACAAGGAAAAAACCGAATTAACCGCTACAAAACTTTATACAACCGTTATTACAGGTCTGCGTAACTACAAAGATATTTTGATTACAGAACAAAACAAGCGTAAGACCGAAAAAATTATGCAGTACTTTTGCCATGTTATTGAATCAATGCTTTCCGGCGTAACGGTAATTAATTCCGATTACAAAATAGAAATTTATACTCATCAAGTGCTTGATTTTCTTTCTCCGGAAACAGAAAACGACATTTCCGGAGAAAGTATTTTTGAATCGCTTCCGTTCTTTAACAATTATAAAAAGGAAATCGATACCGTTCTGGAAAAGCAGTGCCGACTGGAAAAAATAATGATTCCGGCATGTAACGGGAAAATTGTAAATTTAGTTTTTTGTCCTCTGAATGAAATCAGTGACCATGTTGTAATAAGGATTGACGATGTAACCGCTCTTATCGAGAAGGAACATCAGCTGATGCATCTGCAAAAACTTGAAATGGTAGGAATGCTTGCTGCCGGAATAACTCACGATTTCAACAACATTCTGGGCAGTATTTCAGGAACAGTTTCTCTGTTGCAACTGGAAGGACAAGACAGCGGCGATATAATTTCAATAAATGCTCAAAATTACAATGAATACCTAGAATTAATTTCAAAGTCAGTTTCAAGAGCTGCCGGTTTATCAAAAAAACTTGTCTCACTTTCTAAAGAAAATGTTCAGGAAATGAAATGCATTGACTTAAAAGTTGTAATTTCCGCAACGGTTAATATGTGCAAAGCTTCAATTGCCAAATGCGTGAAGATAAAGACAATCTTTAACTGCGATGAAGCAAAAATTGAAGGTGACAGTAGTTCGCTTGAACAAATGCTGCTTAATCTCTGCATAAACGCAAGCCACGCAATGACAATAATGCGTTCCGATGATAAATCAAAATGGGGCGGAACATTAACGATAACTCTTGATTACAGTGAAACGCCGCCGGATTTGGAACTGAAAACCGAGAACTGCTATATTTTGTCTGTCGCCGATACTGGTGTCGGAATGTCGGAAGAAACTAAGAAAAAACTTTTCAATCCTTTTTTCTCAACCAAAAAGAAAGGCGAAGGTACCGGATTGGGGTTGCTGATGGTGTACAATACTGTCAATGTTCACGGCGGCTTTCTTGATGTAGTTTCGCAACCGGAAAAAGGTTCTGATTTCCGAATATATCTGCCGGTTTTTAAGGATGTTAATTAAAAAATGACGCTGAAAATTTTAATTGCTCAACTGACAAATGCGCTTGCAGAATGTACGTTTATAGATAATCCACCGGCAGAAGCTAGGCTGATTCTTGCCGAATTGCTCGATAAAACAACAAGCGAATTTTTATGCATGCTGCCGGAAACTCAAATCGACAGTAAAACCGAGAAAGCTGCATTTACAGCTGTAAACGAACGCAAAAAAGGTCGTTCTGCAGCTGCAATTTTAGGATTCAAAGATTTCTATGATTTACGATTTAAAGTGAATGACAATGTGCTGATTCCAAGACCGGAAACCGAATTTATCATTGAATATGTGTTGAATCTCAAAAACGGCAATGCAAAGCTGAAAGTTCTTGATGTCGGTGCCGGCAGCGGAACAATCTGCGTTACAATTGCGAAACACAGACCGCAATGGAAAGTCGATGCACTGGAAATCAGCAGTAAAGCTGTTGATATTCTTAAAAAAAATATTGAAATTAACCATGTTAATGTCAATGTACTGAATCAAGATTTTTTTGGATTCAAAGCAGCTTACTGTTACAATCTGATTTTATCCAATCCTCCGTATATTCCGACCGAAGACGCTGCACTGCTTCTGAAACGTCATGATGCAGATGACCCGATCATTGCGCTGGACGGCGGAAATGACGGCTTGATTTTTTACAGGGAATTGAGAAAATTTGCTGAGAATTTCCTCGATAAAGACGGACTATTGATAATGGAACACGGATTTGACCAAAAAAAAGCAATGCATGAAATTTTCGGCACCGGCTCATTCTCTGTAGTGCAAACTTTGCAAGATTACGCCGGACTGGACAGAATAACGGTAGTACGCAAAGTAAATTAAATTCGCATACAGTCCGGTATTTGCGCATCTTTTGGAATAATTATGATTCCGTCACGTATAAAAAAGTTTTCACCGTCAAAGTTTTTAACTTTTGCATGATTGGTAATTATGCAGTTTTTACCGATTCTCACATTTTTATCTATAATTGCGTTTTCAATAACGGTATTTTCACCGATTCCGATATTCGATATGCCGGACAATTTATTTGCTTTCTTTCTTTTTTTGCTTTCATAATAATCTGCTCCCATCAAAATGCTGTTTCTGATACAAGCACCGGGACAAATAATAGAGCGAATTCCTATTATCGACGACGAAATCTCGGCATTATTGATAATAGAACCTTCACATAAAAGAGTTTCGTTAATTATGCTGCCGTAAACTTTTGTCGCGTGCAAATCTCTGTAGGATGTAATAAGCGATGTACTGCTGAAATCAAAATCAGGTGAAAACTTTGTAAAACTGATGTGCGTTTTCCAAAATGAGCTGATAGTTCCCACATCTTCCCAAAAACCGTGAAAAATATGAGCGCAAACTTTTTTATTCTTGATTGCCATTGGAATTACATCTTTGCCGAAGTCATCCAAATCATTATTCAAAACATCAAACAGAACATCTCTGCTAAACAAATAAATTCCCATAGATGCCAAGTAAGGTTTATTAGCCGACTTTTTCTTTGCCGAATCAACCTCATTAATTACCGAGCTGCATTTAAACTCATTAAGAATATCTTCACTTTGAGGCTTTTCGATAAAATCGGAAATCGTCATATCATTATTTATTTTTACCAATCCAAATGAAGACGCTTTTTTTTCTTCTACAGGCGTAACCGCTACTGTTATATCTGCTTTATTCTTTAAATGATTATGAATAAGCTTTTGGAAATTCATTGAATATATCTGATCGCCGGACAGCACAAGTATATACTTTATACTGGGTTCATCCTGAATGTGACGTAAATTTTTTCTTACCGCATCGGCTGTTCCCTGATACCAGCTGCGACTGTCAATAGATTGTTCCGCCGCCAGAATATCCACAAAGCCGTTGTGAAAATCATCAAAGCGATATGTGTGGCTTATATGTCTGTTTAATGATGCAGAATTAAATTGAGTAAGAATATAAATTTTATGAATATGCGAGTTCAGGCAATTACCGATAGGAATATCAATAAGCCGATATTTTCCGCACACAGGAACTGCCGGTTTAGAACGATCTTTAGTCAACGGGAAAAGCCGTTGCCCTTGCCCACCGCTTAAAACTATACCGAGTACTTCTTTCATAAGTCATTCCTTTTTGATAAAGACCCGGAATACAAGGTCTTATTTGTACTTCGCAAGCTTTATAAGATAATTATAAGCTTCCGTAATTTTCTGAAATTTTTCTTTATCATAATCAGCTCCAGCATGATCCGGATGATACTGCGCTGCAAGTCTGCGGTAAGCACGCTTTACTTCACCGAGATTTGCATCGGCTGATATTCCGAGTATTTCGTAATACACACGGTCAGTATCAAAAAAATCATTCTGTATATTAATATACGCCTGTTTATTTAAATGCAATTTCTCGGCAGTCTCGGAAATTCTTTTCACACTTGTTATCGACACTTCCAGTTCCTGACTTTGCAGTATAAATAACAGCCTAATAACTTTTTCTTTTTCCGACTGCATACAATACATATTAATTACACTACAGCAATAATCTAAGTCTATATTGTCCCGTTTTTCCGCAATGTATGAAAACTTTTTCTCTATGAGCATAATCTCGGTAAGGTCAAAGTGAAATTGCTCGATGAAAAAATCTTTTATTATATTCAGGCTTGATAATGAAACACTTTTTATTTGCAGTATGCACAACTTTAATATGCAGTTCAATGCGTTCCCGGAACCGGAAGGATCTTCCAGAAAGTCGCCGGTTTGAATTGTGGTAATTTCGTTCTTGTAATCAAACAGGAAATGCCCCATTAAACACGCAAGGATTGCACCTGCAAGATTCCCTGTTACAATCACCCCACAAGCCAATCCAAGAGCTTTTCCAAAGAAATGAATTTTCTGCACTTTCAATCTCTTATTTCTTAATTGCTTTTCGCTTTGTGTTTACCATTCGGTAAAAATCATTGATATTAGTTACTGTAATAGCATTTTGAGTCATAACAATTCTGTTTTGCTTTTGGAAATGAGACAAAATTTGACCGCATTTTGATTTATCCATTCCGCACCAGTTTGCTACATCTTCGGCAGTAATATCGAACTTGATTTCACTGGAATTATATATGTCGCAGCCTTTATTTTCTGCCAGCATAAGGAACACATCCATAATTTTTATATCCGGATCATCAAGAGTAAGAATCATTAAACGTCGTTTTTGATCGTAAATTCTTTTTGCAAATGTTCTAAGCAATTTAATTGTTAATTCAGGTTTTGACTGCATTAAGCCATTGAAATTAGCTTTGTTGAATTCCAAAACTTTTACATCATCAAGAGCTATCATTGTTGCACTGCGCGGCGCATTTTCAAGAATTGCCATTTCCCCGAAAATTTCTCCCGGTGACAAAACATCCAAAGTTTTTTCGCTGTCAGCTGAAATTTTCGTAACTTTTACTCTTCCTTCAATAAGGAAGAAAAAAGAATTTCCCGGCTCATACTCGCAAAATATTATTTCTTCTTTTTTAAATGTCTTTCCAAATTTTCCAAAAAGTCCAAATCCAAAATCTAATGTATTACTGCTCATATTACCCCACTAAAAATTAAAATGTTACGCTTTCAAAAGATGGAGTCGGTCCGCCGCCGTCTCCAAAATTGTCAAAAGCTTCTTTCACATCTGCAATTCTCTGCTTTGCATGAACTGCAAGCGGATGTTCGGCGTAATACGTCAAAAAGCGTTTATAAACAGTTAAAGCCTTTGTGTACTTCTTTGTTTTATAATAATAATCACCGATCAAGAAAAGCCCGGAAGCTGCGTCTGTCTCGGTTTTATTTGTAATCAGCTTCTGCATTTGCTTTCCAACTCTGCGCAGCTGATTGGAAAAAGACTTCAGCATTTTCAAAATAATGTTTGTGTTTTTTATAATCAGCTGCTCAAATTCATCAGTAGAAAATTCTATAACTTGGGATTTCTTTATAACTCTGGCATCTTCTTCACGCGGGAAGCGAATCAAACCAGACTTTACCCCAAAAAATTCACCTGTATTAATTATATCTTTTATCAAAGTGCCGCTTTCAATATCAATATACTCCAGCATTACCTGACCTTCTTTTATCAAATATACAGAATTTGCCTTATCACCATTAAAATAAATGATTGCATTTGGAGGATAATTAATAATTCTTGATGCCATTTTACTGTATCCTATTTCTTTATTTTATAAACTAATATATTCTTTTCGGTTTATTTCACACATAATTAATGTTTATCTGATAATTTTACTCTTTACAGCATTGTAAATTGATTTTATATCTTCAGATTTATTCATTGCATAAAAATGAATGCCGTCCACCTGATTGTCAAGCAAATTTGCAATTTGTTCTATTGCATAATCAATTCCGATTTTTTTTATTGCCGAAGCGTTTTCCTGATTCTTTTCCAAATCACTCAGCAATTTTTCAGGAATTTTAGCACCGCATAAATTTACCATTCTCTGCACAGATTTAAAATTCAAAACAGGCATAATTCCCGGTTCGATTTTTACCTTAATATTCTTTTTGCAGCATAAATCACGGTATCTGTAAAAATTATCATTAATAAAAAACAGCTGCGTGATTACATTGGTTGCGCCATTGTCAATTTTTCGCTTGAGATTTTCAATATCAGCTTCCAGTGACACCGCTTCAGGGTGCTTTTCCGGATAACCGGCAGCTGCAATTCCGAAATTTCCGTTCTTGTTAATATGTTCAATCAGTTGCGACGCATAAGCAAAACCGCCTATTGTCTGAGTGAAATTCTCTTGTCCTTGCGGTGGATCTCCGCGCAAAGCTAAAATGTTCTCAATATTTTCCTTTTTAAAGCGTTCCAGCATTAAATCTGTATCATGAACTGTAGCATTAACACATGTCAGATGAGCTGCAACTTCTATTCCCATTTTATTTTTTATTGTAGAAGCAATTTCAAGAGTTCTGTCTCTGTTGCTCCCGCCTGCGCCGTATGTTACAGAAACGTAATCCGGCTCAATATCCTTCAAATCTTCAATCGTTCGATATAAACGTTGAAGTCCATATCATTTTTAGGCGGAAAAACTTCGTAAGATATAATATGCTTGCCTTTTTTATTGTCGTAAATATCAGAAAATTTCAATTTCTCCCTCACGTATTATAAAAATATCAATTAAACAGTTCCAAAATCGAAAAAAGATACCAGTAATTTTATTCATTGTCAAATGAGAGAAAGTTATTTATAGCACCACAACTGCTGGTAAAGTAATTTTATAATTTTACGAAAAGTATTATGAGGAAACAAAATGTTATCAGAATCAACTACTATAGAACCTAAAGATTTAGAGAATTTACTAAAAGCAGCCACCGATGCCGGAAAAAAAAGTTACTCTCCGTATTCAAATTTCAGAGTCGGAGCAGCTGCATTATCGGAAAACAATGAAATCTTCAGCGGCTGCAATATCGAAAACCGCTCGTATCCTGCCGGAGTATGCGCGGAAATCACGGCAGTTTCCAAGCTAATCTCATCAGGTGCAAAAAAAATTAAAGCAATTGCGGTTGTAGGACTGGACAGTTCAGATTTTTTGCCGCCGTGCGGAGTATGCCGCCAATTTATTACCGAATTCGGCAATGACTTCCCGATAATTATGGCAGACAAAACCGGAAACTATAAAATTGTTTCATCGGCAGATTTATTGCCGGCAGATTCTCTTCACAACTTGAAAAAATATGAAATTAAGTAAATATATTTCCAAATTATCGAATTTCGCATGTACTACAGCAAAAAAAGCCTGCAATGTTTTCTTTTGCACACTGAAAGAATTTCTTAAAGACGAAGCTATGATTGTCGCAAACGGTCTTGCGTTTAAAACAATATTTTCGTTAATTCCAGTAACGGCAGTTTTTGTCTGCGTTTCATCGATTTTTCCCGGTTTTGAGGATTACAAAGGTAAAATTACAAAAATTGTAGTCGATTATTTGCTGCCTGATGTTTCTGCCGACTTATTGAAAATCATAGATTCTTTTGTTTCAAATGTAGGCACGATAGGACTTGTAGGTATTGTGGGATTAATCTATGTATCGCTGAATTTGTTCCTTACAATAGACAATCAAGTAAACCGAATCTGGCAAACACGCGGACGACATTCGTACTTGCAGCGAATCCTGATTTACTGGGCATTCCTGAGCTTTCTGCCGTTCCTTTTAGGCGGATATTTTTATTACTCCGGAATTCTCGATTCTCTTTTATTACCGATATTTCCGCAGTTCAGTAAATTTTATTCCACAATTGCTTCGTTTGTTTTACTGGAATTATTCTTTTTTCTTGTTTATTATGCAATTCCCAACACACGCATTCATTTTTCCAAAGCACTTATTGTTGCGTCATTGTCCTCATTATTCTGGATGATACTACGCTGGATTTTCTCTTACTACACAAAAGCTGCAATAATAAACTGGCTTATCTACGGTTCGGTTGCGGCTGTGGTTTTTGCATTTGTATGGATTTACCTTAACTGGCTTGTTCTGCTTTTTGGTGTAGAATTAATCAAAGTTTGGCAGGAAAAACTTTACATTCAACAGCCAATGATGTGCAAATTTTTTCTGTACGATGTCGGAATAATCATTTACATATTAAAAACACTGAACGAAGATTTTAAGAAATCAGGACGCGGAATAACACTTGATGATTTTTCCAACCGACTGAATATTTCAAAGAATGAACTTGCGATACTTTTTCAGCTGATGAAAGAAAAGCAAATCGTTATCAGCGATTCATCAAATCTTCAAAACTTTCACTTATGCCGCAATATTTCGTCGATAACTCTTGAAGATGTTGAAACAATTTTGTGGGAAAAAATGCGCTTTTTCAGCCGTACAACGGGAAAAGAAGCCGCCGAAATCTGTGAGAAAATCGGCAGCTGCTATATAGAACGCAAAAGCAGCGACATTTCAATAGAAGATGTACTGAAGCAAAGCAGATAATTTTTAAGATTTTGCTGCCGTAACTTCTATTTCCACCTTTGCGTTTTTAGGCAATGCATTAACTGCGACGGTTGTACGTGCCGGCGCAACTGTTTCCGCAAAGAAACTACCGTAAACATCATTGCACGCAGCAAAATCATTAATATCCGTAAGATAAATTACTGCACGTACAACATCGCCTTTGTTAAATCCGGCTTCTTGAAGAATTGCGTTAATATTTGCAAGACACTGCAAGGTCTGCGCTTTTACATCACTACCAACCAATTCACCTGTCTGCGGATTCAGCGCAATTTGTCCCGAAACGTATAAAGTGCCGCCACTTAAAATCGCCTGATTATACGAACCAATCGCTTTCGGTGCCGAAGAAGAAGTTATTATTTGCTTCATTGAAAAACTCCTGATTTTAATTAGGCTGTATTTTTAACATAACTATAAAAATTGCAATAAAAAAACACTTCATACTACTGATTTTTTTTTTCTTTCCGAAAAGAATAGTGGATTTATCTTTATGTAAGGATTTGAAATGTATAAAAGAGTTTTAATTGTAGATGATGATGCGAGCTTTGCCTTTTTGCTTATGAATAAAGCTGCAAATCACGACTGCGGAATCTCTCTGGCAGAATCCATAGGGCGTGCAAAAGTAATGCTGAAAAATAATCATTACGATGTTATTGTAGCAAATTCTCGTGTTCCGGGCGGCTTCAGTTACACATTAAAAGACGACATTGGCTCCGATACACAAATTTTATTTATGTCTTCTATGAAAAGTGACTATGAAAAACTTCATGAACTCGGAGAAAGCTGCATTAAGAAAAATGAAATGTACCAAAAGATTGAGGCTATTTGTGGTTAAACCGAAAATATTTTTTTTATCTGTTTGTTTTCTTTTTATTTCAATGCTGGCATTTGCTGATGAACTTCCGAACGGCTACAAAACATATTCATTCGGAATGAGTATGGATGAGGTCAAAGACGCAATAAAAAATGACAGCTTGCTGCAAAATGTTCGTGAGGAAGTTCTTTCTATAAGAATCGAACCGGACAAACAAATTCTTACTGTTTACGGTGACCGGAAAAGTGGCGGTTATGTAGAGAAAGCATATTTTCATTTTAATGATGACAAATTATTTCATATCTATCTGCAATTAAGCAGCACAAAAGTCGGCTATTATTCATTGCTGAAAAGCATGACCGAAAAATATGGAAATGCGGCAAATCTGGAACCTAAAAAAGCGAGCTGGGAAAATGACTCAGTGCGCATTCAAATAGAAAAACCGTGCATTTTAAAATATACAGATGTAAAAACTTGGAACTCTCTTTCATCAACAGAAGAAGAAATGGAAGCCAGAAAAAACGAAAAAATACAACGAGAAAATTTTCTGGAAGATTTATAGCTAAAAAACTAAACAATTTATATGGTGCCAGACCTGTATTCTGTTTCGGAATTAAGGTCTGTCCCTTTAATACACAAAACCGAACTGCAAACAAGCAGTCTTTTAAGTTATTTCTTGCCAAAAAAATTGCGTTCTTTTATAGTAAGGAAATTTTTTCCCGAAAATCGGAATTTATATAGCAAGAGGTTTTTTTATGAAAGTAAGAGTACGTTATGCACCGTCACCGACCGGTTATCAGCACATCGGAGGATTAAGAACCGCACTTTTTAACTTCCTTTATGCAAGAGCAAACGGCGGAGATTTTATTCTGCGTATCGAAGATACAGACCAAACCCGATATTTTGACGGAGCATTGGAAGATATTTATGAAACTTTTGACTGGCTAGGAATTTCTTACGACGAAGGTCCCGGCAAAGACGGCGGCTTTGGACCGTATATTCAATCACAACGAACTGAACTATACCAGAAATACGCAAAGCAACTTGTAGAAAGCGGTCACGCATATTATTGCTACTGCGACAGTGGCAGACTGGAAAGAATTAAAAAAATTCAAGAAGCAAATAAAATGGCTCCCGGCTATGACAGACGCTGCCGTGATTTGTCCGCCGAAGAAATCGAAGAGCTAAAAGCGAGTGGAATTCAGCCCGTAATCCGTTTTAAAGCACCTTTGGAAGGGAAAACTGTTTTTGAAGATGAAATATTAGGCAGAATAGAAGTGGAAAACAATACGCTGCAAGATTTTGTTCTGCTGAAATCCGACGGTTTTCCTACATATCACCTTGCAAATATTATCGATGACCATTTAATGCAGATAACTCATGTTTTGCGTGCGCAGGAATGGATTCCGTCAACTCCGAGTCATGTTCTGCTTTACAAAGCATTCGGTTGGGAACCGCCTAAATTCTGCCACATGCCTATGGTAATGGGTGAAGACGGCAAGAAATTATCAAAGCGTCACGGAGCTACACAAGTTATTGAATTCCGCAAGAACGGATATTTACCGGAAGCACTTCTTAACTTTATTTCACTGCTTGGCTGGTCGTACAACGATAAAGATGAATTCTTCACAATGGAAGAACTTCAAAAAATCTTTGACATAAAGCGCATAAATACATCTCCGGCAATTTTTGATTACAAAAAATTAATGCACTTCAACGGCGTTTATATTCGCCGAAGCAGCATTGAACGACTTGTGCAATTGACATTGCCACATTACATAGAAGCCGGTCTTGTTTCTAAAGAACCAACAGAACAAGAAATGGCTTTCCTTAATAAATTAATGCCTTTGGTGCAGGAACGTTTGGAATTAATTAATCAAGCTCCGGAATTTTCAGACTTTTTCTTCGGCGAGCTGCCTCCGTACAAAACTTGGGAAATGATTGTTCCTAAGAACGTAGAAAAGCCGAAAGTTGTGGAAATTCTTTCCGATATTCGCAAGATTGTGGAAAGCGACTTTGAAGTAAAAGATGATAAAGATTTGGAACAACAGCTTTATGAGCTTTCCAAAAAGCATGAAGTAAAAGCAGGTGCTGTTTTCATGCCGCTGCGTATTGCAATCACCGGAATAAATAAAAGCCCTGAAATGTTCCCTGTAATGCACGTTATAGGAAAAGAAATTTCACTGAAAAGAATTGATGCCGCAATTGAAAAATTAAAACAAGAAATTGTAGGTTAATTGCTGACTTTACACAAAAAGCAGGTGAGTTTAACAAAGATTTTTTCTGTGTCTCGCCTGCTTTTTTATTTTTTGGCAACTTTTTAAACTCAACCGACTGATTCACCGCATTTGACTTTTCATATTATTTTAAGTAGAGTGCGGCTAATTTTACAAGGAAATGACATGAAAAGAATTATTATTACCGGAGGCGGTTCCGGCGGTCACGCTATGCCGGCAGTTGCAACAGTACAGCTTCTGCGCAATTACGAAAAGAAATCAGGCGAACAAATAAGAATTTTGTACATAGGTTCTAAAAAAGGAATTGAGAAAAAAATCGCCGCTCGAAATCGCTGCGCTTTTATTTCAATAAGTACTGGAAAACTGCGCCGATATTTTTCTTGGGAAAACTTTCTTGACTTTTTCCGCGTAATAAAAGGAATTTTTGACAGCATTTCAATCATAAAACACTTCAAACCAGATATGATATTCAGCACGGGCGGCTTTGTTTCTGTTCCGGTAGTTATAGCCGGACATTTCACTCATACACCGTCGGTAATTCACGAACAGACTGTGGATGCCGGACTTGCCAATAAAATAGCCGGCAAGTTTGCAAAGAAAATTGCGCTGACATTCGAGGAAAGTTCGGTATATTTCCCGGCATCCAAAACAGTAATTACCGGGATTCCGCTGCGTGAAACTATTTTTAATGTAGATAAAGAAAAAGCCTACGCTTTGCTTCCCATAGAACGTGACTTACCGACAGTTTACGTTTCCGGCGGTGGTTTAGGCTGCCATTTGCTGAATGAAACAATGCTGAAAATTTTACCGAAACTTCTGGAAAAAACAAACATCATCATTCAGACAGGCAATGCAGATGACGGAAAAGATTATCTGAATCTGCTGCGTTTCCGAGAAAATCTTGATGATAAATTAAAAAAGCGTTTAATCGTATTTAACTTTATCGAAGATGTAGGAAATGTTTTTGCGATAAGCGATTTGGTTGTGGCACGAAGCGGAGCCGGAACAGTAAATGAATTGATTGCCCTGAAACTTCCTGCAATATTTATTCCGCTGGCAATTGCTACCGGAAACGAACAGTTCAAAAATGCTTCCGTTATGAAAAAAATAGGAGGCGCGCAAATCATTGAAGAAAAAGATTTGACTCCGGAAATTCTGCATGAAACCATTAGCAATATTCTTTCTGCGGAAAAACTTACCGAAATGAAAAATAATCTGCTGCAAATTAAAAACTTCTGCGGCAATGAAGAACTTCTCAAACTAATTCTTCAAACATTGGATATAAAAAACACGGAGAAATAAAAATGGTATTTTTAGGTCAATTGCTTTCCGGATTTATACGATTTTACATGCTGCTGCTGACTTTAAGAATTTTCATATCTTGGTTCAGACTGCCAGACAACACATTTACAAGAATACTCGGCTATTTTACAGACCCGATTCTCGGGACATTTCACCGTATCTGCCCGCTAAGAATCGGATTTTTCGATTTGTCGCCTATGATTCCGCTGCTGCTTTTAAGCCTATGCGATTCTGTAGTTACTACTCTGCTAATTAACGGGCGCAGTTTCTCGCTCGGCTACATTGTGGAACTGATATTATGCATAATCCAGTTCTTTATAAATATTTTCTCATTCGTTATCGCATTTTCGACAATAATTCTTTTGATTGCCGATATTTTTATGCCTTACAGCATAATGCCGATTATCACAATGTTTAAATCTTTTCTATCACCTGTTACAAGATGGTTCCAGCGTCATTTATACATAAACAGCCGATATTCAATGCGCATTTACTACATTATAATATTGATTGCAACGGCAGGACTTTCCACTCTTGCAGGCTGGGGAATTAACATTTTAATCTTTTTATCGCATAAATTTTAAGGTTTCGTATGCTGCTCTGTGCGTTGTCTCATCCTGTAAGCAACTTAAAAAACTGCGGTTCGAAACGAGCTGCACTTCTGAAAAAACTTGGAATATTTACTGTAAAAGATTTGCTTCTGTTTTTTCCGAGAGCATATTCAGACCGCACATCGCTTGTTTCTTTGCGTGAAGCCGCCCAAAACGGAAGCGGAACCGTCCGCATAAAAGTAATTGCCCACAGATTAATAGGAAACCGCTATAAGAAATTCCTGAAAGTCCTTGTGCAGGATTCCGACGGAAATTTCGGCGCACTTTTATGCTTTCATCGTAATTTCCTGAAAAACACGCTAAAAGAGGGCGAATCTTTTTTTATTACCGGGAAATTTTTGCGAAACTATAACGAAATTCAATCATCATCATTTGAGATAGAACCAATCAAGGAAAATGAAGAGTTCTGCGGAAAAATCATGCCAGTTTATCCACTGACCGAGGGACTAAATCAAAACATTTTGCGCCGACTTTTGCAGGATACGATAAAAGATTATATTCCGCGTCTGGATGAAGAGCTGCCGCAGTGGTGCATAAATCATTATCATTTATACAGCGGCGCAAAAGCAATTCAGGCAATTCATTTTCCGACATCAAGCAACGATTACCTTGAAGCTCGGCGCAGAATAATATTTGAAGAATTCTTTTTCCAGAAACTTTTCCTTATCGACAGAAAGAATCAATCACGCATGACAAAAAGGAAACGTCCTGAAATTCCACATAATTACCAAAAAACAGTAATCGAACATCTGCCGTTTTCGCTGATGGACTACCAAAAAGCTGCGCTTGAAGAACTAAGGAAAAATATGTTTTCCGAGAATGTCTTTTCAATACTTCTGCAAGGCGATGTAGGCAGCGGAAAAACCCTTGTCGCACTTCTGGCAATGCTTGACGCTGTAGAATGTGGCTATCAGGCAGTACTTCTTGTACCTACCGAAGTATTGGCAACACAACATTACCGTACAATCAGAAATTTTACTCGCGATTTATGGCTTGATACGGCACTTTTAACAGGCAACATGTCCAAAAAGGAACGAGACAACATTTTGTCCGGTTTGAAATCGGGTGAAATCAAGATTGCAGTGGGAACTCATGCGCTTTTCAGTGCTGATGTGGAATATCGAAATTTGGGATTTGCCGTTATAGATGAACAACATAGATTCGGAGTAGAACAGCGTTATCAGCTTCTTTCAAAAGGAAACGGCGTTGATTTGCTTTTAATGACAGCTACTCCGATTCCGCAGAGTTTGGCTCAATCTTTATACGGAGATTTAGACCTTGTAACAATGCACGGAAAAATTACCGGCAGGCTGCCTGTGCGCACTTGGGTAGTAGAGGACAATCCCGAAAGAATTGCTTCAATGCACAACTGGATAAAAAAAACGCTTGCCGATGATGACGGTCGGGCAATTTTTGTTTATCCGCTGATTGAAGATACGGGCAAAACGGATGTAAAAAATCTGCTGGATGAATCGCAAAAACTTGCTGATATTTACAAGGATGAAGGCTGTATTTCCATACATTCCGGCACACCGGCGCAGGAAAAGGAGCAAATAATTCAAGACTTCCGCAGCGGAAAAATTCGTGTTCTTGCAGCTACAACCGTAGTGGAAGTCGGGCTTGATGTTCCAGATGCAAATATTATAGTAGTAGAAAATGCTGATCATTTCGGGCTTAGTACGCTGCACCAGCTGCGCGGACGTGTCGGAAGAAACAGCAAACAGGGCTACATGATTTTAATTCCGGGCGATAAAGTGACAGAACAGGGAAGACAACGGCTCGAAATACTGCGCAGCGAACATGACGGTTTCCGCATTGCCGAACAGGATTTACAAATGCGCGGACCGGGCGACTTTATCGGGAATCGTCAATCCGGTATGTTCAACATACGACTGGCAGATATTAAACAGGACATGCAGCTGCTTTTGGACAGCGGAAAAGCTGCAGAACATTTGGCAAAGGAAGATCCGACAATGGAACAAACGCAGCATATTATCACAAGAGAATCATTCCATTTACGCATAAAAAATTACAATGACAATACTGCTGAGTAACTTGCACTTCAAACTTTATTTGACTTTTCCAATGAAATGATTATAAGTATCCACAACAAAAAAAGACAATGAGGAAATAATGAATAGATACAAAAGGCAACAAGGTATGCCTGTAACATTTACGCTTATATTTTTAATGGTACTGACATTCATCCTGCAAAAAACCAATCCACAAATGTTTATGAAGTTCTTTGCATTGAAAAGCGGTTTTGCTGATTTTTACGCCTGGCAATTTATTACATATATTTTTTTAGACAACATTTCCGGCTTCTCATTCTTCTTTAAGGCGTTAATTGTTTTCATGTTTTCATCATCATTGGAAATTGGCTGGTCATCCGGAAAACTTCTGCTATTTTTCGCACTGACTGTTTTGCCAAAAAGCATAATTGCCGCAGCATTTGCATTCTTTATTCCGGGCAATCTACCTCTGGAATTAATTTTAAACGGAACCGACGGATTATTAAACCCTAATTCTTTGTTTTTATCATTAATGATAGCTTACGGATTTTTGCATAGGGAAGAAGTAATCTATCTTTTCTTTGTCATCCCTATAAGGATTCAGACATTATCAATCATTTCAATAATTTTCGCAGCAATCGGGATATTAGGAACTTTAGCTACACAAGAACTACCATTGAATATAATACTGACAATAATTCAGCTTTCAGGTTACTTGGGAATTCTGATATTCTCCAGACAGATATTCCGCCTTGCAAGTACAAACAGAAAATACAGAATATTCAAGAAGCGAATGACTAAGCCGGACAAAGCTGCACTGGAAGAAACTCAAAGAGTACTGGAAGAGATTATTAAAACAACAGAAAATCTGACTAAAACTAAGAAAAAGGCTGTTGTTCAAGAAAGTCAGCTCTGTGACCCTATAGACTTTGATGAAGAAGATTCATATTGCAAAAACTGCGATAACTTCAAACGTTGCTTAGAAAGAAAACATTCAAACTAGGAATTGAAGTTTTAATCTGATAACAAGACTTACTTTTGTAAATATTAGGGTGCTATTTTTGTACAATGCAACAGATTGCCGTGTCGACGCACGGCAATGACAAAAGACTTAAAGCCCAAAATGACATATAACGCAAACTACAAAATGTTTATATTATCTCAGACCTGTATTCTATTTCGGAATCAAGGTCTGTCCCTATCGCCAAATAAAAAAAAGCAGCCCATTGCGTGAGCTGCTTATAACTGTAAGATTTAAAAATTACGCGCCAAATTCCGCTTTCAATTTTTCAACTTCATCAACAAGAACTTTTTGGTAATTCGCAAGTTTCGCCGCTACTTCGTCTTTTGAAGCCGCGCAACCTGAAAAATAGAATTTAATTTTCGGTTCTGTTCCTGACGGTCTTAATGAAATCTTAGTTCCGTCTTCCAGATGATACTGAATTACATTAGAAGAAGGCAATTTATAAGGGCTGCCTTCAGCGTCAGGAATTGTATTTCCCGGCAAGAAATCCAACGCCTGCACAACTTTTACACCGGCAAATTCTGTTTTCGGATTCTCTCGGTAATGAGCCATAATTTTTCCGATAACTTCCTTACCTTTCAAGCCCTGAATTTCAATTGATTTGGAACTGTCGGAATAATAACCGTACTTTTCAAGGATTTCATTTAAGTAATCGCTCATATTGCGACCTTCTTTTTGCAAAACAGCGCAGCATTCGGCAATCAGCATTGTTGCCACCATAGCATCTTTGTCCCTTGCATGAGTTCCTACCAAAAAGCCGTAACTTTCCTCACCGCCGCATACATAAGTGTAATTTTTATCTGCTTCAAATTCTCTGATTTTCTGTCCGATGAATTTAAATCCGGTCAGCACATTGAAAACTTTCATGCCGAATGATTCTGCAATTTTATCCTGCAAATTTGTAGTAACTATAGTTTTTACAACAGCACCGTTTGCCGGCAGCTTGCCGTTCTTCTTCATTGCAGACAAAACATAATATTCAATAATCGCACCGATATGGTTTCCGGAAACAATGGTAAATTCACCGTTTTTCTCTCTTACGGCAATTCCCATTCTGTCCGCATCAGGGTCAGTTGCAATTACAATATCGGCATTTTCCTTTTTTGCCAGATTTATACCGCGTGTAAGAGCTTCTTTTTCCTCCGGATTAGGTTTGATTACAGTAGGAAAATTTCCGTCCGCAATCATCTGTTCTTTTACATACAAAATATTTTTCAAACCAAGTCTGTCAAAAACCTGCGGAGCTAAAGTCGCACCTGTTCCGTGAAGCGGAGTGTAAACAATTTTCACGTTGCTGCCGGCAACATTATTTATATTCTGTTTAAAGATTTCATCAAGGAAAGCATTATCCACAACCTTATCGATAATTTCGATTCTTCCGTCAGCCACTAAATCATAGAAGTTTTCTGATTTCACATCATTAAGACTTTTAATCTTACCTACTTCTGTAATTACATTTTTATCATGTGGGCTTACCATTTGCGCACCGTCAGACCAATAAGCCTTATAACCATTATATTCTTTTGGGTTATGACTTGCTGTAACCACAACGCCCGTAGCACAACCAAGGTACCTAATAGCAAAACTCAATTCCGGAGTAGGACGCAGACTGGAAAACAAGTAAGTCTTTATTCCGTTGGAAGCAAAAATTGTTGCTGTTTCTTGTGCAAATTCTTTTGAAAAATTACGAGAATCGCACGCTACTACAGCCTTTGGATTTTCAATATTCTGCATTTTGATGTAATTAGCAAGTCCCTGTGTCGCCTTTGCCACATTATAACGATTCATTCCATTTGTGCCGAAACGTATAATTCCGCGCAGTCCGCCTGTACCGAATTCCAAATCAGCACCGAAACGTTCATTCAGTTCCGCTTCATTGCCGGAATTCACCAAATCCTGAATCTCACGGATACAATCAGCACCGTAAGGTTCATTTGTCCATTCCTCTATTTTTTTCTGTATATCATTGCTCAATGCCATGGGCATAACTCCTGTAAAAATATAATTTTGAGGCGACTTTAAAAAAAAACATGTTAAGTGTCAAGAAGTGTTTTCGGCAGTCTCGGCAAGCATATTTTCGCTATTCACAAAGTAAACATCGCAAATTCGTTGCACAAAATGACAGCTTTTGTTAATAAAAAAGACTACTTTCGCTATAAAGCAAAAGCAGTCTCGTAATTATCATAATCTAAACAATTATTAACTGTACATTTCTTTTTGCAATTCTCTGATTTCCGCAGATTCCAGATAATCATCATAACTGATTGATTTATCGATGATTCCCTTAGGCGTAATCTCGATAATGCGGTTTGCAATTGTGCTGATGAACTGGTGATCCTGTGAGACAAAAAGCATAGATTCTTTATACGCTGCAAGTCCATTATTTAAAGCAGTAATAGATTCCAAATCTAAATGGTTCGTTGCTTCATCGAGCATTAAAAAATTTGCTTCACTTAACATCATTCTTGAAATCATGCAGCGGACTTTTTCACCGCCGGAAAGAACCTTTGCACTTTTCAGCGACTCATCACCAGAGAACAGCATTCTGCCCAAAAAGCTTCTGATGTAAGTTTCCTCTGTGTTCTTGGAAAATTGTTTCAGCCAATCGATAAGTGACAAATCTACATTGTCAAAATATTTTGAGTTATCCTTAGGAAAGTACGCATAACTTATAGTTTGTCCCCAAACGACATCGCCGCTGTCCGCCTTTTCTTCACCTGCAAGAATTTTGAACAGCATTGTTTTAGCTATGCCGTCCTGCCCGATAATCGCAATTTTATCGCCCTTCTGCACGGTAAACGAAACATCTTTCAATAGAGTAACACCGTCGACAGTTTTATTAAGCTTTTCAACGGAAAGTATTTCCTTGCCGGATTCACGAGCCGGAGTAAAAGCAATGTACGGAAACTTACGTGACGACGGACGCATTTCTTCAAGGTTAATTTTATCAAGAATTTTCTTGCGGCTTGTAGCTTGCTTTGATTTCGCTGCATTAGAGCTGAATCGTCTGATAAAATCTTTAAGTTCGGCAATTCGCTCTTCTTTCTTTTTATTTTCATCTTTTAATTGTTTGCGCAGCAACTGACTTGACTCGTACCAGAAATCATAGTTTCCGGCGTAAAATGTTAATTTGCCGTAGTCAATATCGACAATATGTGTACAAACAGTGTTTAAAAAGTGACGGTCGTGGCTTACTACAATTACCGTATTATCAAAATTAATAAGGAACTCTTCCAGCCACTTTATAGAATCAATATCAAGGTAGTTTGTCGGCTCATCCATCAGCAGAATATCCGGATTGCCAAACAAAGCCTGCGCGATAAGAACACGCACTTTTTCACTTCCGCCGAGTTCTGCCATTTTTTTATCATGCAGATTTTCAGGAATACCAAGTCCGGACAGCAATTTTGCCGCATCATTTTCAGCTTCCCAGCCGCCTAATTCAGCAAACTCTGCTTCAAGTTCACTTGCGCGAAGTCCGTCTTCATCTGAAAAATCAGGCTTTTCGTATATTGCGTCTTTTTCTTTCATAATGTCGTAAAGCTTTTTGTAGCCCATAATTACGGTTTCAATTACATTAAAATCGTCAAATTCATTATGGTTCTGCCGCAGATACGCAAGACGCTTGCCCTTGTCGATAATAACTTCACCGGAAGTAGCTTCCTGTTCACCTGTAAGAATTTTCAAGAAAGTAGACTTCCCTGCTCCGTTTGCGCCGATCAAACCGTAACAGTTTCCGCCGCTGAACTTAACATTTACATCTTTAAATAAAATTCTCTTTCCGAATTGCAATGTAATATCACATGCTTGAATCATAACTGTATCCTTTTAAAAATTTGTGGGAATTAAGAGCAGACAATTGCACTGCCCAATGTCCGGCAAATTAAAAAAAACCGGTATATATAATGGTAGAAATTACGTTATCGCATTTCCATAAGTTTTGTCTGTATAATCTTTTATCTAATCAGTGTCAAGTTTTGTGACAGTGCACTTGCATTTGATTTAATTATGAATTAGAAGTGTGAAGTTAAAAATTACCGGTTGTCAGAATTAGTTGCTGAAAACTGATAACTGGAAATTAATAACTTTCAACCGGAAACTTCAAGGTATATATAGGTATAAAAAAACATAAAATTAAAAGCCAATATTCATAGAGAATAAGAATATTGGCTTTTTTGATAAATATAGATTGACTAATTCTTTTTATAATCAAGGATAATATTTAAAATACCAAAAGCCGCAATCTGTCTTGCATCTTTTTTCTTCGATTGGGGTTGAGAATTTATTCTTCCACCATAACCTTCAACATAGCATGTACAAGACCATTCAGAAGAACCATTCTTATTACCACCTTTATAAGTATACTTTGGGGTTGAAATATAACTTTTCTGATTTAACTTTGTAAGATTTTGAACTGCATTTTCATAAGATACATTGCCAACAAGTTTTCTCATTTCTACAATTTTATTATTTACAGTTATTTGTTTTTTTGAGGATGAACTAAATTCCATCATTTGATTACAAACCGTATCAATTATTTCAGTATTAAAATCACACGCTAAAGCAACAGAACCTAAAATAGCTTCAAATAAATCTTCTTTTACTGAAGTTTTATTTCTAACATTATTTTTTTCATCAGCTCCTCCAAGAATTAAGTATTGGGCTAGTTTTAAATGTTCTATATGTTTTGAAAGTTCATTGCCGTTTACATACTTTGCTTTTATTTCAGTTAGCTCACCTTCATTTTTTGAAGAAGAAAATTGAAATTTCTTAGTAAACGAACCAAATTGCTGCGATTTCGGGTAACACATTTTTCTTACAAAAAAACTGTCTAATACAGAATCTCCTATGAATTCCAATACTTGATTATGATGCCATTCTGGATGTTCTTGAGAATATGAACGCCGAATAAATGCTTGTATCAACAATTCATTTTTCTCTGCTGGATAGTTTGCCCATCCAATAATTTTTTTAATAGATGTTAAATTTGATTTTAATTGTTTAATTGTCATATAAACCTCCATTGACTAAACAAATGAAGGCACATCAAGCTCCAAAGAATAAAGTTATCTAAAAGCTCGAATTTTCAGAATAAATTTTATTAAACATCGCATTTTTTCTATTTATACAAAATGTATACAACAATAAAAAATAGGTTAGTTTAAACCAATTATTAAGAAAACTGTGCCTAAATATAATTTTAGGCATCATTGTTGTATTTGTCAAGAGTATTGCAAATATGAGATTTTTGAAAAAGTCAACTTTAGTACACTCTGAAAATATCTTATTTTTTTAGCCAACAATTGTTGTTAATTTTTCTCTGTAAATTGAAAATAAAAAACCTACCGAATTTATAGTTGAAATCTATTTCCTGTTGTAGTACATCATTATATAGTAAAAGATTAGAAATTTAACTTGTTAAACCATCATCTTTGTTATGTTCATTCTGTACAGTTTTTTCCCAAAATTACAAAGAATGATATGAAAAAATAGTCCAACAATGAAATTGTAAGATAGGAAAAAAGAGTAGATAAATGGGAAAAATGTTGATTTATCATGGAAGCTATGCGGAAGTAAAAGAGCCTAAAATTATTCCCGGCGGAAATACTAAAGACTTTGGAGCCGGATTTTATTGCACGATCATCCGAGAACAGGCAGAACGTTGGGCAAGGCGATTTGATACGCCGACGGTAAATGTATATTCGTTTTTGATAGATGAAACGTTAGACATTCTGGAATTTAAGACAATGACCGAAGAATGGCTTGATTTTATTGCGGACTGCCGAGCAGGGAAAGCACACAATCATGATATTGTCATCGGTGCAATGGCAGATGATCAGATTTACAACTACGTTGCCGACTATATCGACGGCATTATTACACGGGAACAGTTCTGGAGCCTTGCCAAGTTCAAGTATCCGACACACCAGATCAATTTTTGTACGACAAACGCTTTGAAGTGTCTGCACTTCGAGTATGCCGAGGAGGTCAAAACATGACAGGACGTGAAGACAAAAAAGCGAATGATTTATTTTTCACTTGCAGCCTGATTGAATATATCGCGCGAAAAACCCAAAACAAGCCGGCTGATATTGTTGATTGTTTAGGAAAAGATAATCTTGAAAAGATTTACGACCTAGCGGATGTTTACCACAGTGACAACATCGACAAAGTCAGCAACGATTTTATCGCAAAGTGCCACATTCGATATGGTAATTTTGATAATGTGACGAAATGTAAATATTCCATTCCGACATACTGGGATATTGGCAAAGTTTACAAGCGATTAATTTTAATGCTTTCCGACGAACAGAAATCGAATGTGATTGATATACTAGAAAAAGTCTATAGCTCGCCTGTCAGTGATTTGATTGAAGACTACAACGGCAGTTTTTATTATGAAAATCCGCAGACAATTTTTGAGACCTACAAAACTGGAGTTATCAGTTAGAAGTGTGAAGTTAAAAATTACCGGTTGTCAGAATTAGTTGCTGAAAACTGATAACTACAAAAGCTGTTACACATTCAAAACAAAATGACTTTTGTGAAAATCAATAAGCCCTTCACTACGCATTTTCCCCAGCTCAAGTGATAAGCCGCTGCGTTCCACCGCGAGGTAATCTGCAAGCTGCTGTCTTGAAAAAGGAATGTCAAATTCATATTTTCCGAGTCGCTGCGCTTCGGCGGAGAAATAAGACATAAGTTTTGCTCGTGTAGTGCGCTGTCCTATATGCGTGAGCTTCTCGGCAAAACACAAGTTTTTCACGGCAAGTTCCCCAAGCAAGTTGCGTATAACACGACTGTGGTACGCACAAGCAGACGAGCATATATTCAGAATACGTTTTACATTCAGAAACATTGCAATAACGGAAGTTTCCGCAACTACACTCACATCAAGCACCGAACCGGGGGCACAAGCATAAGCAGCAGCAAAGATCTGCCCCTGTCCCGCTTTGGAAAGAATATTGCGATTACCCCAAATGTCCTCTTGTATTATCAAAATATTTCCCGACAGCACAAGACCTATTGAATCTACCGTATCGCCGATACGCAGCAGAAATGTATCCTTGGGAAAACTCTCTTTTTTCGCATTGAGACAGGAGAGCATGACCGTAAGCTCATTTTCAGAAATACCTGAAAAAAGCTGAGAGGCTCGGATAATAGATAAAAAATCTTTCATAAAAATCCTTTTTTGTTGAAAATTCAACCGACTTATTGATTTTTTTATATTACAATGAAGATGAAAAATCAAGGAGGTACTATTATGAAAAGAAGAATCATTGAAATTGATCAGGACAAATGCAACGGTTGCAGTGCCTGTGCCGAAGCCTGTCACGAAGGCGCGATAGCTATGGTAAACGGCAAGGCAAAGCTTATGCGTGACGACTACTGCGACGGCTTGGGCGACTGTTTGCCCGCCTGCCCCACCGGTGCCATTACTTTTGTTGAACGTGAAGCAGTCGCTTATGACGAAAAAGCCGTTATGGAAAATAAGCGAGAAAAAATGCAAGAAAAGATGAGAAAAGAAGGAATGACATTGCCCTGCGGATGTCCGGGAAGTCAATCGCGAAAGATAGAGCAAACAGAATTTGCTGATGCGGAAATTTCCTATACAAAACCTGTCAGTCGATTATCGCAATGGCCGGTGCAGATTAAGCTCGTTCCGGTAAACGCACCGTATTTTGACGGAGCAAAATTGTTGATTGCCGCCGACTGCACGGCTTACGCCTATGCTGCTTTCCACGAGCGATTCATCAAAGGACATATCACACTTGTCGGTTGTCCGAAACTTGATAGCGTGGACTATTCCGAGAAGCTAACAGAAATCATTAGCAATAATGATATTAAAAGCGTAACCGTTGTCCGCATGGAAGTTCCCTGCTGTGGTGGATTGGAACACGCAGCAAAAACCGCATTGCAACAAAGTGGGAAATTTATTACTTGGCAAGTCGTGACTATTTCCACAGATGGAAAAATACTTGATTAAAAATAATTAAATAAAGCGAGGATTTTAATATGGATAATAAAATGTTTTGTTTTCAGTGTGAACAAACAGCTGGCTGCACCAGAAAGATCGCATTCGTTTCCCCAATGTGCTGAACTATCTCGTAGATAATTTTGGCATTGCACCCATCACTACGCCAGAAGAGGATCTGAAGCAGCTTCTCAAATAACAACACATCGCAAAGCATTTACAAGCAGATACTCCTCGCCGCCGTCAATGGCAATGGGGAGTATTTTTGTTCTTAATATCCAAATTTCATATCACATCTTGAATGGTAAACCACACTTCGGCTTTGGTGTATAGTCACGAAATCTACCAATCCGCACCAAAATGTTGTGTCAAACTTGTTCGTCAAAACAGCTTTTGATATACTAAGCAATTTTCTGTGTTACCTTAGGAGAAATCATTCCCTGTCACTTTCGAGAAAAAACATTTTTTATTATTTTCGGAGAAACTATTCTGCGTCATATTCAGGCTTGCCCCGAAGATCGACTGAAGTTAATAGTTATCAGTTAAAAGAAGGAGAACAAAATGAACCACATGAAATTTGAATCGCCGGATATGACGGCGCAGAACATAGACCGCATTGCCGCCCTGTTTCCGAACTGCGTCACCGAAGCATCGGACGGACACGGCGGGATCAAGCGGGCGGTCAACTTTGAACTGCTGAAACAGATGCTTTCGCCGGACGTGGTGGACGGTGACGAGGCATACGAGTTCACCTGGGTCGGCAAGAAGGCTGCGATCGTGGAAGCCAACAAGCCGATCCGTAAGACGCTGCGTCCCTGTGTGGCGGAGAGCAAGGACTGGGACACCACCGAAAACCTCTACATTGAGGGCGACAATCTGGAAGTCCTCAAGCTCTTGCAGGAAAGCTATCTCGGCAAGGTCAAGATGATCTATATTGACCCACCGTACAACACCGGCAACGACTTCATCTACGCCGACGATTTCATGCGTTCGCAGGAAGAAGAAAATGAACAGATGGGTATGTATGACGAGGATGAAAACCGCCTGTTCAAGAATACCGACACCAACGGACGGTTTCATTCCGACTGGTGCAGTATGATTTATTCCCGGCTGATGCTGGCAAGAAATCTGCTGACGGATGATGGGGTTATCTTTATCAGCATTGACGATGCAGAGATAGAAAATCTGCGAAAAATATGTGATGAAGTCCTTGGGGCGAGTAACTTTGTCGCTTGCTTGGTATACGATAAAAACAGAAAGAATGATGCAAAATACTTTTCAGTAGGGCATGAATACATGTTAGTGTATTTCAAGAGTATACAGTGTATATATGAGCGTGGAATTATTTTTCGTGAGCCCAAAGAGGGCATCGATGAAGTAAAGGCTGAGTTTCAGCGACTCAGGAAGACATATAACGATGACTGGGATAAAGTGAATGATGGGCTGAAAGCTTTATATGCATCGTGGTCGAAAGATGATGAGAGAAAGCCGCTCGCCCGTTTTACAAAAGTTGATGAACATGGGCCGTATAGAGATGATGGTAACATTAGTTGGCCCGGTGGCGGTGGCCCTAAATATGAAGTTATACATCCGGTGACAGGTAAGTCGTGCAAATGCCCTGATGCAGGGTGGAGATTCCCGTCTATTAAGCGTATGCAGGAAGAGATTGAGGCTGGGAGAGTAGTGTTTGGTTCAGATGAAACAACCCTGCCTCGCATACGGCGCAATCTGTTTGAGTATGATGCACAGGTTATGCGTAGCGTTCATTTTAGCTATGCACAGACTGCGACTTTAGAGTTTAATAGAATATTTGACGGCTTGAGGATTTTTGAAAATCCAAAAAGTATTACTGACATAAAAAATCTTATCAGATACATCACAAATGAGTCCATGGACTGCATTATCCTCGATTTCTTCTCCGGCTCTGCCACTACCGCCCATGCCGTCATGCAACTCAATGCCGAGGACGGCGGACACCGCAAGTTTATCATGGTACAGCTTCCGGAAAAGTGTGATGAAGCAAGCGAAGCTTACAAAGCAGGTTACAAAAATATCTGCGAAATCGGCAAGGAGCGCATACGCCGTGCGGGTAATCAGATCTTAGGGAAAGTAGGGATTAGGGAACAGGAAATAGGGATTAGGGAACAGGAAATAGGGATTAGGGAACAGGAAATAGGGATTAGGGAACAGGAAATAGGGATTAGGGAACAGGAAATAGGGATTAGGGAACAGGAAA
>JBNMHA010000008.1:0-36900 GCA_050872545.1 Spirochaetales bacterium
AAAATCTTTGTCTCATTTTGTGTTCACTATCGGAATTTTTCTTACGAAAAATCCTAACGTTCACACAGTGATTATTTTTTTCGCCGGCTTTCGCCGTCTGCAAAAAAAATCTTTGTCTCATTTTGTGTTCACTATCGGAATTTTTCTTGCGAAAAATCCTAACGTTCACACAGTGATTATTTTTTTCGCCGGCTTTCGCCGTCTGCAAAAAAAATCAAATACAAAACATTCATTACTGGCGTAATAATTGCTATTTCCTTAATCAAATGAAATAAATAAAGGAGACATTCAAGTATGAAAAAAAGTTCGTTTTTTTACATATTGATTTTAAGTTTTGCTCTGATTTTTTCCTGCACAAATGTAACAAACACCGATGTTGTTACGCAGGGTAAAAAAACTTTGGCAATTCCTACATTTAATACTGATGATACTAAGGTGGAATACGGAACGATAATAAAATTTTCCTATTCACCAAGCGACGCAAACCTTTACTATACGACGGACGGAACTGAGCCGGATTTATCAAGTAAGGATTCCATTTTTTACGACCCAAGCAGAGGAATCGAGTTGAAAGAATCCTGCACGATTAAAGCACGACTCTATCACAGCAATTACAATTCATCGCCGGTTGTAGAAAAGAAGTTTTCTGTTTACATTGCTGAACCGACTATTTTACCGGACAGCGCAGAAATTACAACAACAGACGAAATTGCACTCTCTCATAAGATGTTCGGCACGAAAATTTACTACACGACAGACGGAAGCAAACCTACCGAAGATTTGGACGAATACGAAAAGCCGTTTGCGCTTGCGGCAGGAACTTACACGATAAAAGCGATTGCGGTAAGAGGCGGCGTGAAATCAAAAATTGCGGAACATATTTACACTGTTATTGACGCAAACGGAGCCTATCTTGATAAACTTGAAGTTGTAAACGGCGGAAAAAATTACCTCGAAAATTTCAAGAAAACCCAAAACAGTTATACAGTCGGAGTTCCATTCGGAATAAACACTGTTACAATTAAAGCCGAAAGTTCTTCTAGCAAAGTGCAAATACTCGGCAGCGAAGAATTAACATTGGCACCGGGAGTTACACAGGATGTTTCTATTTTAGTAACATCCAATGCGGATTCAAGCAAAACCAACATGTACAGATTGTCAATTACACAAGCACCGGAAAATGCTTCTGATGATTCCAAATTATCATCATTGGATTTGCGAACAGGCGACAGACTTATTACATTCTCTCCGGCATTTTCCGGCAGCGTGACAGATTATGTCGCAACCGTAGATTATTCTGTTACTTCAGTTACAATGTCATTTACTGTTAATGATGTTAGTGCAGTTACAGATAAAGTTTCGGGAGCAACTTATAATTTAAGTGAAGGCGAGAATACTTTAAGTGTAAAAGTAACGGCTGAAAATAAAATTAACACTACAACGTACACAATAAAAGTAACAAGAAAAGCCGAAGAGAACAGCAATGCTAATTTAAAAAGCGTTACAGTAGCCGGAAAATCAATACCTGTTTCTGATGATATGACAGCCTCATCTTCTGATTCAAAAGTGCGAATTGTTGCAACACCTGAAAAAGACGGTGCGTTTGTGGAAATTAACGATCAGTCGCTTACCGGAGTTGATGTAAGTGTACCTAGCACGGTAAATATTGTAGTAACGGCAGAAGATAAAACAACGCAGAAATTTTATAGACTTATTTTAAATAAAGCAAGTTCTGCGGAGCTTACTTCATTAACTGTAAATGGTGAGAGTGTAACTATAGGAAGTTCTATGAGTTACACGACTTCAGCAAGTACTGTTGCAAATATTGCGGTAATGGCAAAAGATGCTGCAAGCATTACTATTGATGGGCAGAGCGGAACAAGTTCATCTGTGACAATCTCGGCAGATAGCAGTACTGCTGCGAATAAAGTAGTAACAATCATATTAACTGCGGCAGACGGAAGTTCCGTAAGCTATAAATTGTCACTTATTTACAAACCTGTGATTACCGACAGAATTATTGTTCACTATCCTGTAAGTGGAAGCTATAAGAATATTTACGCTTGGGATTCAGTATCGGAGGAAAAAATATTTGGAGCATGGCCCGGAAAGGAAATGGTGGATAACGATGGTGACGGCTGGTTTGATGTTGAAATTCTAAAAACTTCATGTAATTTGATTTTCAATAATCCGAAACAAACAGGTAATCTTTCCCGTACTGCCGGTGAATGGTGGTACAAAGACGGAAAGTGGACAGAATATAATCCGGAAAGACCTGTAACACCTAGTGTTAAATTCAGTAAGGAAAGTGGAACTTATATTGAAAGCTTTCAAGTTACAATTTCTTCAACAAACAGTTCGGGTGATGTAATTTATTACACAACTGACGGTACAGAACCAACAGCATCTTCTAATATATATACAAGTCCGATTACGATACCTGTCGGAACGACAACACTTAAAGCATTTGCTGTAAATGCAAAAGCTGATATTCCGGAAGGTGAAGTTAGTACTGTAATATACAAAATTGACGCAAACGCCGACCTTATAGCCCCTGTTATTATTGCAAACAAGCCAACTGGTCGCTATAAAGAAGCTCTTTCAGACATAAGTTTTACTATTACAGACAACAAGAGCGACGGATTTACCGTTTATTACACAATTGACGGTTCTGTTCCGAACACTTCTTCCCTTGTTTATGCAACTTGTGCAGCAGGTTCAAATTCTGTGACAGGTAAAAATTTAAGTCTTGCAATGAACAACAGCATGACAGTTCGTCTTTTGGCAGTTGATAAAGCCGGAAATGAAAACGGTCCGAAAGCGTTCTATTATGCTTGTTCCGATGTGAATTATTCTGCCGACCGATGGGATCCAAGGCAGGAATCAATTTATTTCTTGCTTACTGCCCGTTGGTTTGACGGCGACCCGGAAAATACAATTGGAGATATGAACTGTTCTTGGACAGAAGCTCGTGCAAATGACAGTATTCCTTCATCCGAAGACGGTTTTACAGGTCCGGAAGATGTTACTTGGCGTGGAGATTTTAAAGGTCTTGTTGAAAAAATGGATTACATCAAATCGCTTGGTTTTACATGTATTTGGCTTACACCGATTGTTCAGAACAGAAGTCCTCTTTGTTATCATGGTTATCACGCTTGGAATATGTATAAAGAAGATGCTCGTCTTGTTTCTGACGGTTATGACTTCCAGCGTGTAATTGATGAAGCGCATAAGAGAGGCATGAAAATCTGTCTTGATATTGTAATTAACCATTCCGGTCGATTCGGGCTTGAAAACTTTGCGGAAGTAAAATACAACCGTAATCCAGCGAATTTCCCTGTTCCTCAAGGTTGGGAAACCTTTAAGTATGATGAAAATGCTTATCAGGCGGCTTACAGTAACTCAAGTTATGACTATATAAATTCTGTTTCGCAGAATTATCCTAATGGCTGGAGGTATGACGGTCTTCGCAGTCCGGGAAATTATCCTGCCGGTTGGACAATAAAGATTGGAGATACTGATAAAGACGTGGGCGGAACTCCGATTCCTGCTTGGGCTGATTTTATTGGCGATGTTCGACCATTTACACAGGCTGATAAAGATACTTATGGTCTTAGTGATCAAAAACGATTCAATTATCCAACTACAGAGTCTTACTGTAAAACAATTGATGATGTAGGAACTCCGGGAAGTCTTACGCTTTCTGGTTATGCTAGCAGCAAACGCCGTATACGCGGACATAACACAGGCTTTCCTACAGGTTCCGGTTCATTTGATAATTATCCAGAGGCAAATCTTGATTCATTGCATGAAGATTGCCCTGACTTGAATATTGAAAACCCTGCTGTTCAGGATTATATCGTGGGTGCATACAACCGCTATATTGACATGGGTGTTGATATGTTCCGTGTTGATACAGTAATGCACATGACAAAAGAAACTTTGAACGACCATTATTGGAACAGGTTCTTTGAAGAAGCGGCTACCCCAAAAGCAAAAGAGGCTCGCGGTGGTGCGGATTTCTTTATCTTTGGTGAAGTCGGAAACTTTGTTAATAATTTAAGCGATAAACCTGAACAACTTAGACAGAGCAATTACGTTTGGGATAATACAGTTTCCGGTCCTTTGGCCGGTAGCGGAGCAAGCAATAACCATTTGCTTAACGGAAATGAATACAGAGCAATCAACAAGGCTCATAAAGCTGTTCCAGAAAGTGATTATGTAGTTTCTGCAATTGATATTATTAGCCATAACGGTTTCTGTGATGGTGTCGGCGGTGCTTATGGGCGTGCGCTTAGTAATTCTGATGCTTATTGGGATTCAACATATCTTACTTGGTATACAGATAGCCATGATTACGGTCCGAATAAAGGTGAAACACGTTGGAAGGGCGATTTTGCCGGTGCTTGGTCAATGCTCTTTACATTCCGTGGAATTCCAATCGTTTATTATGGTTCGGAAATTCGCTTTGCCGCAGGAAAACCAAATGACTGGCCGGGCGGTGGCGGTAATGGCGTAAATATGTCGCTTGAAAAAACAGGACGTTCATATTACGGAGCACACCTCGAAGGTTCTGTTAGTGCAACTGACTTTGGAGAATATACAGCTAGTGGCGAAGTTGCAACAACTTTAAGCAGTGAGCTTTCTAAGCATTTGCGTGACTTGAATAGAATCCGACTGGCAGTTCCGGCTTTGCAGATGGGGCAGTATTCAACAGAAGGACATACCGGCGGTTGGGCAGGTTATAAGCGGCGCTACACAGGAACGAATAAAATAACCGGCGAATCTGTAGATTCTTACGCGCTTGTCGGAGTCGGTGCCGGTGCACACAGCTGGACAGGTGTTCTTTCCGGTGAGTATGTGGATATAATTTCCGGTGATACTGTAAGTGCGAATGGCGGAAGCATTTCTGTTTCTGCACACGGCTCTGATGATGCGGCTCTTGTTGTTCTTGTAAAAACAGGTCTTGCAACCGCAGCGCCGGGAAAAGTTGCAAAAGAAAGTCCGTATTTAGGCTTTTAAGGTAATTTTATAACGATTTCCAATCCCGAAACTTTCTTCTTCAAAGTTGAATGTTTCGGGATTTTTTTTGCTTTATTGTAAGTTGTTGGTTTTGTATTCTGTTTTGGAATTAGGGTCTGTCCCTTTGTTGTGAACAGCTGTAACTGGTAAAAAATTGGAATAAAAAAAGGACTGCCTGAAAGAATGATAAAAACATTCTGATTTTCAGAGGCAGTCCCAATTGCAGAAACAGATTATTTTTTTAACTTGCTCTGCAGTTCGTTAAATACAGCTTCCGGTGTGCCTGTTGCATCTATGGAAATTACTTTTCCCAGCTTTGTATAGTAATCAAGTAATGGTTCTGTTTGACTGTGGTAAACTTTCAGTCTGTTTTGAATTGCGTCTGTAGCATCGTCCGGACGGATGATAAGAGCTGCCCCACAGTTATCACAAACGCCTTCAACTTTAGGTTTATTTGTTTCTATATGGAAAATCGCCTGACATGACGGACATGTTCTTCTACCGCCTAAGCGACGAACAACTTCTGCATCGGCAATATCAAAGTAAACCGCTGCATCAGCTTCATCAATTTTACTCCAAGCTTCAGCCTGAACCATTGTTCTGGGAAATCCGTCAAGAATGTAACCGTTTTTGCAATCGTCTTCTTTTACACGGTTTTCTACAAGAGAAATTGTCAGTTCATCCGGAACGAGTTCACCTGCGTCGAGGATTGCCTTTACTTTTTTTCCCAATTCGGTTTGATTCTTAATATTTGCGCGGAAAATATCTCCGGTACTTATGTGAGGAATTCCTGCACTTTCTTTCAGTTGTTTAGCAATAGTTCCCTTTCCGGCACCGGGAGCTCCAAAAAAAATTAACTTCATAATATTTCCTTCAAAATAAAATATGCGTGATAATAGGCAAAATCAATGATGATGTCAAGAATCATGCTTACAAACGAAAGAACAGTGCCGCAACGGGCAGTCCTCCGTTTTTAAAAATCCATTTCTTTTCATAGTAAATTTTCATTGCCTTTTCAGCTTCTTCATCCGGAACAATAACAAGCACATCGCAATTTTTATAATGCTGTTTTAAGTGACTGCCGATTTTGGCAAAAAATGTTTTCTTGTCAATTTTTAATCTTTTTCCATAAGGCGGATTAAAAATCAGCAACATTTTCTCTTTAGTCGGAATTAATTTTTTTGTTGTCCTGAAAAAATCAGTAGGCATTAAATGAATCGCCGGTTTATCGGAGCGGTCAGTAAAATTATTAACAGTATTTAAACCGAGATTGGCTGCATTTTCGGATGTCAGTCGTATATTTTCCTTATTAATATCACTTCCGAAGATTTGCAGATTATCGGAAAAAATATTGCCGAATGCAACCGGCTGCTGTCGTGCAATAAAGTTAAAAGCTGACTCGGAATATACGGGCCAATGTTGAAATGCAAAAGTGCGCAGAGAGGCGAGTTTGCCTTGTAGTTTCCCGTTTAGCAGTGCGGCTTCTGCAAGAAATGTTCCGCTGCCGCACATCGGGTCGTAAACCGTATCATAATGACTTTCGGGGAATTCCGTTGCGATTCGTTCCATTAAAAGCGACGCAAGATTTTCACGCAGCGGAGCGTCTGCGGTATAAATTTTGTATCCGCGCCGTTGAAGTGATTCGCCACAGCAATCGAGACTTACTGTACATCTGTCATTTATAATACGGATATAAACTGTTTGTTCCTGCGGCGAAGTGTCATTTCCAACCATTGAAATGAATGCTTTTTTTGCATGTTCGGCGACTGCGTCACTGTGGTAAAGTCTGGATTTCGCAGTTGATACGGAAAAATCAGGAATGCACTTGGGCGGCAGATAAAGTTCCCAAGCGATTTCATTTTTTAGATGACGCATTAACATTGAAAAATTAGTAGCTTTAAATTCTGCAAGCCGCATTAATATTCTGATTGCACCGCAGCATGACAAAGCAGCTTGTATCATTTGTTGAATTTTTGCGGTAAATAAAATTCCGCCTGTTTCAACATTGTCGATTTGAGTAATTCCGGCATTTTGCAGTTCCTGAACGCCGATGTCTTCAAAACCCGGCGGATAAACAGCAAAAAATTGGTGCGTTTTGCCTTTAACTTGTATTTTAATTCTTCTTTCCAGTGACATAGCAGTCAACTATAATTTAATTTATAAATTCTGCAATTAATTTTACTGAAAAGCTTTCAGTCATTGAATTTTTAACTGTGAACTAATATACTGCACAGCAATTTATTCTTTTAACTGCGAGGATTTCTCATGTCAAAAAAAATTATAGATCATCAAAATGTTTTTGATTATCGCAACAAAAAAAACGGCAAAAAAAAGTTCGGCAAAGATAAGCCGCTTCCGTTTGTTTCCGGCAAAAGTTCTTATGATTCCGACAATAAAAAATTATCAAAAAACGATGACGAAAATAGCAGGGCAGAGAATAATCTTCACAAAAAGAAAAAAGAAGAGCAGCTTTACTGCGGTGTGCATACATGTCATGCAATTTTTAAACAGCGCAGAAGTGACATTATAAAAGTTTACTTGGTGAAAGAATTGGTGAAAGAGTTCGGTGAACTGCTGAAATTTTGCAGTACAAAAAAAATTGCTTACCGAATTGTTGATGAACAAGACTTGAAAAAACTTACAGATTCAACTCATCACGAAGGCATTGCAGTGCTGACAAAGTTTGTAAAAACCAAAAACCTTGCAGACTTACCGGCTGCTGCTCCGATTTTATGGCTTGACGGAGTAGTAAATCCGCATAATATCGGAATTATGATGCGAATAATGGCGCATTTCGGCTGGCAGCATTTAGTTGTTAATGGCACAAAAACCGTAATTTCTCCGGCAGCAGCACGAATGAGCGAGGGCGGCTGCGAATTTGTGACACTTTATGGAATTGATTCTGCAAAAGAATTTGTCTTGTGGGCAAAGAAGAACGGTTACAAAATAGTCGGAACATCGAGCCACAGCAGCCTTTCGGTTTATGAATATTCAATGTGCAGAAAAATGATTTTTGTTGTGGGACAGGAAGCCGACGGCATTTCTAAAGAAGTAATGCGGCTGCTTGATGAATCGCTGATAATTCCGGGAACTGGTAACGTGGAAAGCTTGAATGTATCTGTTGCCGGCGGTATTTTCCTAAGCGAATACACTCGTCAGATAGGGATAAAATAATGGTTTCACAGCTTCTTTCTTTACCGGTAAATATTCCGTTTAAGCGTATCTACAATCGAATGGGACAGCGTGTTTCTACTGAAATTTCCGCAGATATGAAAGATAAAATTGACAGAACAATTAACAAAGCATTCATGATTTGTGAACTGAAAGCGCGCTACGGTATTTTCGATGTAAAAAGTAATGACGGAAAAAATATTGTCATCGAAACAGAAACTTTTGTGTCCGAAAGTTTTTGCAATCTGATAAGAAATTGCGGCAAAATTGCGCTTTTTGCTGTTACAATCGGCGATAAATTGATGGAAAAGCGGCAAATGTTTCTTGATGACAGTGAAATATTCAATGCGGTAGTTTATGACGCTGTCGGTTCGGAGATTGCCGAAGAAGGTGCTGAATATATGCATTATTTTTTAGGTAAAATAGCGGCATCTAAAGGCGGCAGTATAATGAAAAGGCGTTTCAGTCCGGGATATTCTGATATGAGCCTTGAAATGCAGAAAAAAGTTTTTAAACTGCTGAATCCTGAAGCCATTGGAATTCGGCTTTCATCTTCTTGTCTGATGATTCCGGAAAAATCGGTTACTGCATTTGTTGGAATCGAAGGTTAATTAATATTAGACACTGATTCGGTAATAAAAAAGCGAGATGAAAGTACATGCAAAAGTGCAGTTCGGCTTTCAAACTCGCATTCTTTTTTTATTATTCGGTAACTTTTCCTGATGGAAGAGTTTTTATTTTCTCATCAAGAGCGGCTTTTTGTTCTTCGTAGCCCGGTTTATTCAGCAGTGCAAACATGTTTTTCTTGTATGCTTCTACTCCCGGCTGGTTAAATGGATTCACTCCGAGCAAGTAGCCGGAAATTCCGCAAGCTTTTTCAAATACATACAAAAGTTGTCCCAAATAAAATTCATTCAATTCTGGAACATTGATTTTCATATTAGGAACTTTTCCTTCATAGTGTGCGATTAAAGTTCCCTGTTGAGCATTCTTGTTAATTTCATCGTAACTTTTTCCGGCAAGGAATTCTAATCCGTCCAAATCATCCGGATCAGAAACTACTGTTAAATCGTTCAATGGTTTTTCAATATTTAAAACAGTTTCAAAAATAAAACGCTGTCCGTCCTGAATCCATTGTCCCATAGAATGAAGGTCTGTAGTAAAATCAACAGATGCCGGGAAGATTCCTTTTCCGTCTTTTCCTTCACTTTCACCGTACAGCTGCTTCCACCATTCACTTAGGTAATGCAGGCAAGGTTCGTAATTTACAAGAATTTCAGTGTGATATTTGTTGTTTAAAAGAAGATTTCTTACGGCAGCATAAACTAATGCCGGATTTTTAGCGAAATCTTTTTCTGTTGTGTACTGAGAAGCGTATTCTGCTCCCTGTAGCAGTTTTTTCACATCGATTCCGGAAGCTGCAATCGGTAGGATTCCAACCGGTGTCAATACAGAAAATCTTCCGCCGACATCGTCCGGAATAATAAAAGTTCTGTAGCCTTCATTTGTTGCCAATTTACGCAGTGCACCTTTTTTAGCATCGGTAGTGGCGATTATTCTTTTTGCAGCTTCAACTTTTCCATATTTTTTTTCCATAACATTTTTGATGTAACGGAAAGCAATGCTTGGTTCTGTTGTTGTTCCTGACTTTGAAATGTTATTAACGTAAACGCTGTTTGCTGCTTCTATTTCATCAATAATTGCTTTTAGCCAGCTTCCGCTGATATTTTGACCTGCAAAAAGGATTCTCGGACCGCCAGTTTTACTTTTTGCCAAAGCATTGTGAAACGGATGCAAAAGAGCTTCTGTCACAGCTTTTGTTCCTAGATAGCTTCCGCCTATTCCCACACAAATAAGCAAATCGCCTTTTGTGTAAATTTCGTTTCCTACTTCTAAAATCTCTTTAAACTCATCGGATTTCAGCATTTCTGTAGGAAGATTTCGCCAGCCGATAAAATCGTTTCCGGCTCCTACGCCGTTTTCCAATGTTTCCATAGCTTTTAATGCTTCATCTTTATAAGCATCAAATTGTTCTTCCGTAATGAACGGAAATGTAAATGAATAATCTACTGAAATTTTTCTTTCCATTATAAAAACTCCTTTTGGGTTAATAAAAAGCTCCTTTGTTTACTGGAGCGTGAAGAAATCACGGCAATGAATATCATTTTTTTTATACGCTGTGAAGTGTAAATATTTCACGTATAAAAAGAGCTGTCTTTGGAGAGTAAACTGCCAAAAGCTGATTGCAGAACTTCAGATTGTCCAATAAATTTAAGTCCAGAAGGTCACAGCATCTGTCGAAACCACCGTATTTTCAACTTCTGGGACATCCCCATAACAATTTTCTGGTTAATTTTTCCAGAAAAGACAGCTCTTTTTATTTATTTATTTATTTATTGAATAATTCTTTTATGCTGCTGACAGAACCCATAAGTGCACTTGATTCGTAAGGCATGAATACAACTTTTTCGCCTTCCTGAGATGCAATATCTTTCATTGCTTCTACATATTTTAATGCAACCATGTACTGCGCTGGATTTACGGAAGAACTTTTCAGTGTTTCATCGAGCATTCTTAAAGCTTCTGCTTCTGCATTTGCAATTGCAAGTTTCGCTTCGGCTTCACCTCTTGCACGCAGTACTTGTGACTGTTTTTCACCTTCCGCTTCGGCAATTAACTTATCTCTTTCTCCTTCAGCCTGCAAAATTTTAGCTGATTTTTCACCTTCCGCTCTTAATATCATTTCACGGCGTTCTCGTTCAGCACGCATTTGTTTTTCCATTGCATCACGAATATCTTTTGGCGGAACAATATCCTGCAATTCTACACGATTTACTTTTACGCCCCATTTGTCTGTAGCTTCGTCAAGGATTTCACGCAATTTGTTATTTATTGTGTCACGACTTGTAAGTGTTTGATCCAGTTCCAATTCACCAATAATGTTACGCAGCGTTGTCTGTGTGAGCTTTTCAATTGCCAGACTTAAATCTTCAATTTCATAAGTTGCTTTGAATGGGTCGGTAATTTGGTAATAAAGAATTGCATTTATTTCTATAGTAACGTTATCTTTTGTAATAACGGTTTGCTTAGGAAAGTCATAAACGCATTCACGCATATCGATAAAGTCTGTTCTTGTGTATTGAATATAAGAACGACCGTTTCCGTCAGTTCGTGAAACTCTTTTCGGTACAATGCGAATTTTATCCAGAAATGGAATTATTAAATTTACTCCTGTACCTAAAGTTTTGTGGTATTTTCCCAAACGTTCTACAATCATAACGGTAGATTGTTTTACGATACGAATTCCTTTGATAAGGATGAAAAGAACCAAAATTGCAATTAATGCAATTAAAATAGTAAGTATTTCCATGTTTTGCTCCTTTTAAAGTTATAAAGATTAATGATTTGCAGATTATTAATCTGAATTTTTACTTACAATTAACGTATTTCCCTCGATTCTCACGATACGAACTTTTTCACCGGCTTCTATTACGCTTGCGTCTTCAGTCCGTGCTTTCCACAAATCTGCATAAAGTTTTACTGTTCCGTTCTTTGTTCCGTCAATTCTTGTTTCGGCTGTTAATATTTTGCCTTTCATTGCATCGACATTAGATGGCGGAGCATTTTTGTTGTACAGATACTTTACGCAGATAGGGCGAAGGTAAATAAGCGATAATGCCGTAGATACCGCAAATACACATAATGGGATGAATATCAGACTTACGGGAATAAAAAATGCAACAATTCCGGCCAAAAGACTGCTTATCCCTATTAAAATCATAAAGAAAGAAGGTGTGAATATTTCTCCGATAATAAGCAAAATTCCTATTATCAGCCATATAAGCCATGTGTTTTCCATAAATTAATCCTTATTCATAATATACTTCGAGCTTTATTTATTCCCTGTAAATTTTATCCGAACATTGAAATCATTACGCCGGCAGCGATAGTGGAACCAATAACTCCGGCAACATTAGGTCCCATAGCGTGCATTAATAAAAAGTTAGATGGATCTTCTTCCATACCGACTTTATTTGCTACACGTGCAGCCATAGGAACAGCAGAAACTCCGGCAGCCCCGATTAACGGATTGATTTTATCTTTGGAGAATAAATTCATTATTTTTCCAAAGATAACTCCGGCAGCTGTTCCGAATATAAACGCAACTAATCCGATTAATAATATTCCGAGTGATGAAGGTTGCATAAATTTGTCGGCAGACATTTGCATACCTACGCCAAGTCCCAAGAATATTGTAACTATGTTCAGCAGTTCATTTTGCATTGTTTTGGATAATCTTTCTACAACGCCGATTTCTTTTATAAAGTTACCGAATGTAAATGCCCCGATTAACGGTACTGATGAAGGAACGAAAAGAACGCACAGGGAAAGAACTATCAGTGGGAAAATAATTTTTTCTATTTTGCTGACTTCTCTAAGTTGCTGCATTTTTATGCAGCGTTCTTTTTTTGTTGTCAGAGCGCGCATTATCGGTGGCTGGATTAACGGAACCAAAGCCATGTATGAATATGCAGCAACAGCAATGGAACCGAGCATTTCAGGTGCTAATTTTGATGCAACATAAATTGATGTAGGACCGTCGGCACCGCCTATGATTGAAATCGCACAAACATCACGCATTGAGAAATTTATTCCCGGAATGAAGTTTAAGCAGATTGCACCAATAAGAGAACCGAAAATTCCGAACTGTGCCGCCGCTCCGAGAAGTGCAGTTCTCGGATTTGCGATTAAAGCTCCGAAGTCGGTCATGGCACCTACGCCCATAAAAATTATCAACGGAAATAATTCAGTTTGAATACCGGTTTCAAAAAGCATGTATAAAAAACCGTGAGGCGCATCTCCCATTCCTGCAAGCGGAACATTTACAAGCATAGTTCCGAAACCGATAGGAATCAGAAGCAGCGGTTCAAAACCTTTTGCTCCGCCTAAATACAACAGCACAAAAGCAATCAAAATCATTACTGCTTTTTGCCAGCCGTAAGTAACGTTGATTTTTCCGTCGGAAGTTGTTTTTTCGATTTTTTCTGTGAAAAAAGCATAGATTCCGGTCGTATGCAGAAGTCCTTTCAATGTGTTGCTTACGGAAAAGCCTTGCTCTTCACTTTGATTTGTTGATTCAGAGGTAATCTGAATATCTTGTTCTGTGTCAATTTCTTCTGCAACTACACTGCGATTTATAATTTCTGGAGTTTGTGTTTTTACAGATACAGACGTATTTACTGTATTTTTTTGTGTTACGGATGTACGTACAAAACCAACGCAGCAGACAACTGCAATGATCGCAATACAGTAAATTATTGTTTTTTTATTTTTGCTGAAAATCTTCATTTATTTTACTCCGATTTATACAATTTCTACTAATGGATCTCCGGCTGAAACGGAATTTTCTTCTTTTGTTAAATAACGAACTTTTCCGGCATCGGCAGTCTTTACTTCCAGTTCCATCTTCATGGACTCAAGAATAATTACTGTATCTCCGGATACGACTTCTGAATTTTCCGCAAGCGGCAGTTTGAATACAGTTCCGGCAACCGGTGCGGCAATAATTTTTCCGTCACCTGAAGCTTTTGGTGCTGCGGAAGCATTTCCTGCGTCGATCAGTATTGTGCCTTCTTCCCTTACGCTGACATTGTAATCTACTCCGTCAACATTTACGATGTAAGCTTCTGCTCCTTTTTTGCCGGAAGTTTTAGCTTTTTCTGTCGGTTTGATTTCAACCGGACCATTGGCACGTTCGGCAAAGAATTTAGGCGCAACCTGCGGAAACATTGCGTAAGTCATTAAATCTTCATCGCTTATGTTATCAAGCAGCTTTTTTTCTTCCAGTTCGCTGCGCAGTTTGTCCATTTCATTCGGAATCAAATCCGCCGGTCGGCAATCTGTTGCTTTTTCTATGTTCAGTTCCTGCAATGCCTTTTTTACCAGTTCGGCATCCGGTGCAGCTGGTGTGCGTCCGTAATTTCCTATAAGCAGGTTTTTTGATTCTGCGGTAAGTTTGTTGTAGCGACCGAAAAGTACGTTGAATACAGACTGTGTACCTACAATTTGAGAAGTCGGTGTAACAAGAGGCGGATAACCAAAATCTTTTTGTACTACAGCAATTTCTTTAAGCACATCATCAAGCTTATCGAGTGCATTTTGTTCACGAAGCTGATTTTCCAGATTTGAAAGCATTCCGCCGGGAACCTGACAAAGCAAAATGCGTGTATCAACGCCTGTAAATGATGAGGCGTAATCTGCATATTTCTTTTTTGCTTCCTTAAAATATTCTGCGATTTCGTTCAACAGTGCTAAATCCAATTCTGTGTCATATTGCGTATTTTTCAGAATTTCGACCATTGTTTCCGTAGGCGAATGGCTTGTTCCCATTGACAGCGGTGAAATTGCAGTATCAATCATATCTGCACCGGCTTCAATTGCTTTAACAAGTGTGGCTACGGACATTCCGGTTGTCGCGTGAGAATGAACGCTTAACGGAAGTGAAGTTTTTTTCTTGATTGCTTTAACAAGTTCTTCTGCCGTGTATGGTTTGAGCAGGCCGGACATATCTTTTATACAGATAGAATCGGCTCCCATTTTTGCCAGTTCTTCTGCCAGTTCTGCATATTTTTCTACTGTGTGAACCGGAGTCACTGCATAACTGATACAACCTTGAATATGTGCTTTTTGTTTCTTAACAGCTTCAAACGAAGCTTTCATATTGCGAGTATCATTCAGTGCATCAAAAATTCTGAATACGTCAACGCCGTTTTTTGCTGCGGTTTCAACAAATTTTTCTACGACGTCATCAGCGTAATGTCTGTATCCGAGCAGATTTTGTCCGCGCAGAAGCATCTGCATTTTTGTATCGGGCATTGCTTTTTTCAAACTGCGGATTCTTTCCCAAGGGTCTTCATTCAAAAATCGAATGCAAGAATCGAAAGTTGCGCCACCCCAGGTTTCAAGTGACCAATAGCCTACTTTGTTCATTTTTTCTGCTATTTTAAGCATATCCGAAGTCAGCATTCTTGTTGCAAGTAAAGACTGATGTCCATCACGTAAAGCAACATCGGTAATAGCTATTTTTTTTGCCATTTTTTTCTCCTGATAATTAAAAATATTTTGTTATTTCTTTTGTCTGTAACTGTTTACTGCGGCTGCAATTGCAGCTGTAGGAACTTCCTTTTTTCGTGCTGCCGAAACAGCAGGCTTTACCGGCTCGTTTTTATTCAGTCCCAACAGCCCGATTACTTTATTTGAGAGTTTTACTGCCCATATCAGGAGAGTAAGAAAACAGAATACGATAGCCATTCCAAAAAGCATTACCCAGACGGCTTGTCCTAAAAGTTCTGCGGTTGTCATTAATAACTCCTTAGTTTTTTTATTAAAAAAATAACGCATAAGCTGTTTGCTAAAAAACAATTTGCAGACTATGCACTATTTTTATGTACTTGGTTTATGCGGCAAAGTGACTAAAAAATAATTTTTATATCACCTGTGATAACGCGGAATGTTTTTGTTCCGTCGTTAAAGTATAAAAAACCGTCATCATCAACATTTTCAATTACTCCGTAAATTACGGAACTGCCCTTGTAAATCTCCGAAAGCTCGGCTTTTTCTCCGATAAGCTTTGTTTTGGACAGCCAAAGTTGTTTTATCTGTGAAATTTTTTCATTTTCCAATAATTCCAAACAGTCTACAATATTTTCCAGCAGGCAGTTTGTAAAATGTTCCAGATTTATTTTTCTGCCTGTTTGTGCAAAAAAAGATGTTGCCTGTCTGTTTGCAACTGCGGATTGCAGCTCTTCGCCCGATGAATTGAGATTTATTCCAATTCCAGCAACGCATTTATCGATTTTATTATTTTTCCAAGTAGATTCTGTCAGAACTCCGGCAAGTTTGCATTGCCCCACAAAAATGTCATTGGGCCACTTTATCCAAGTGCCGTAAAGTTCGTTTTGTTCTAAAGCTGTCACTGCAGCAAGAGATAATGCGGCAGTTATCCAGATTGGTTGGCATTTCAGGCTGCGAAGCCCGATTGAAAGAGCTAAGTTTTTATCGGGAATATTAACCCATTGTCTGTCAAGACGTCCGCGCCCGGCAGTTTGGTTGAATGTATAAATTACGGTACGGTCTGAGAAATCTTGCTGCATCAGCAGCGTGTTTGTGGATTCTGCGGTTGGAATATGAGTAATTGAAGTTAATAATTTTGCAGCGGCGGTGTTTTCTTCCATAGCTATTACTTTCAGATGTTCAGATTTAAGATAAGATTTTTCATAGCAAGAGCAGCTTTGCCGCGGTGAGAAATCGCATTTTTTTCTTCATCGCTTATTTCTGCCATTCCTTTTCCGTATACAGGCGTAAAGAATATCGGGTCGTAGCCGAATCCGCCTGTTCCGACTGGTGACTCAAGCAGTGTTCCGCAACAGTCTTCCTGTACAATATAGAAGCGTGTAGGTGAAATATAAAGCACTAAAGCACAGATATAAGCTGCATTTCTGTTTGTTTGTCCCTGCATTTCTTTCAGCATAAGTTCGTAACGCTGAATGTCATTTAGCCCGGCTCCGCCGTAACGTGCCGTATGAATTCCGGGTTTCCCGCCCATAGCTTCTACACACAGTCCGGAATCATCTGCAAGTACCGGAAGTCTCGTTGCTTCATATACTGTTCTGCATTTAATCATTGCATTTTCAATAAAAGAATTTCCGTCTTCGATTATTTCCTTATCAAAATTAATTGATGTTAAATCTTTCAGCAGAATCGAACTCCCGAAAACTTCAGAAAGTTCTCTTGTTTTATGTTGATTTTTTGTTGCCAGTATAATTGTATTCATTTCCAATCCTGTTTTGGAGACGGTTCCTGCTCGGAACTTGTTCCGGTTTACTAAGAAATATTGTTGAATAATAAGGACTGCAAAATAAAATTTTTTTTGTTTAATTACAAATAATTATTTTTATTAAATTAATAAAAGCAAATTGTCGGAACAATAAAAGGAAAAAAAATTAAAAAAATAAATTAATATTTATATATATTGAGAAAAAAGGTTTATAAAAAGCTTGAAATATGGAAGAAAAAGACTATATAGTTAATCGGCTTAATATTCAAGTTATGATTTTAAGTTAAGGAGTGTTAGTTATTATGGATTTATCAAATTTGACTAATAAAGCTGCGGCAGTAATTATTTCGGATAAAAAAATGGCTGTTTTTCAAAGAAAAGACGGCAAATGGGAATTTCCGAATGTAGCTCTCAAGGATGATGAAAAAGTTGATAATGCAATAATAAATTTATCCAAAGGTAATTTGGGCATAGACGTTGTGCCGGCAGCTGAAATCGGCAGTATAGAACAAAGCAGCGGTGATAAAATTGAAATTGTGATGTTTATTCATGTAAATACCGGAAATCCGAATGGAATTGCTGTTCCCGGTGATTACAGTACTTTCAAATATGCCGCATTTGATGAATTCAGCGGATTGGACTTAGCTGATAATGAAAAGAAATTCTTAGAAATATGTGCGGATGATTTGAAAAATCATTTGAATTGAGCAGATGATTTTATGAATCGGTGAATTTTAAGGAGAAAATTGTGAGTGACAGAGCGGACGGTAAGTGGAATGTTTTAATTATTGATGACAGTACATTTCAGGTAAAGCAGATTTCCAAAATGTTGGAAGACCAAAACTTCAAAGTTGTTGGCAGTGCTTCCGACGGTGCAGAAGGTTTGGAAGTATTCCAGAAGCTAGGCGATGAAATAGATTTGATAACTTTGGATATAACTATGCCGGGAATGGACGGTATTTCCTGCTTAAAAGAAATTATGAAAATTAATCCTAAAACAAATGTTGTTATGATGAGTGCTTTGGGAAAAGAAGATTTGGTGAAGCAGTCGCTGATGATTGGTGCAAAGGGTTTTATTGTAAAACCTCTGGATGCGGAAAAAGTCAGCAAAGTTTTACAGTCTGTTGTAAAAAAATAATTCAAAGGTAGTATTTTATGACAGATTTCAGATCACAACTGAAAGATAGACAGAAAATTTTATTGTATTCACTTTTGGGAGTGATTTGGTCGTTATCTAATGTCGGTTATATAAAATTTTTCGGCAGTATTTTTGCCTGGTTTACTTTTGCTCCGATGATTTTTTTTTTAAAGAACGAAAAAACTTCTGACGGCATAAAATATTCGGCAATATTCGGATTTGCAGCATATCTTGTTCATTTTTGGTGGATGATTGTTCCTGTAACAGGAATGTCCAAAACTTTCGGGCTTCCGGAATGGAGTATGCCGCTTTCTTTTCTGCTTGCGCTTGTTATTTTTATCGGGCTTTCATTTCTCTCCGGATTGAATTATACGCTTTGTTATGCTGCGGCAAAATTTTTAGGTAAGAACAAATCATTTTTGTTTTATTTCAGCTTTGCTGTTTCTGCAACGGTTTTCGATTACTTTTATCCCAAACTTTGGGCTGATTACCTCGGATATTCCCAATATCAAACAGTTAATATTATTCAGTCAGTTGATTTGTTCGGTATAAGCTATGTTACTTTTCTGATAATGCTTGTAAATAGTTCGCTGGCGTACTTTGCGGAAACATTATTTCAATATTTTCAAACCGAGAAGTTGTCTAAAAACATATTCAACAAAGGTGCGGCTGTATATTTGACTGCTGTATTTTCATTAGTAATAATTACGGCGGTTTACGGCGGTATCAGGTTTGATTTTGTAAACAGTACGATGAAAGCTGCGAAAAAAGTTTCAGTCGGTATAGTTCAGGGAAATATTTCCGGAGCTGAAAAAAAACGCATGAATTCTTCGGAAATGATAAATACTTACAGCGAATTTTCATCGCAGCTGTCGGCAGAGCATCCTAAACTGATTGTATGGCCGGAATCTGCAATACCGATTTGGTTCAGCGAGTCTCAAACAGATTTTTTTAGAGTAAGAAGCCATTTCCCCGGCAATAGTCTGCTATTGTTCGGCGGACATGCCAGACGCGATAACGGACCGGGAGTTCCTACCGATATTTTCAATAGTCTTTTCCTTGTGGATTCAAATGGGGAAAAAATCGAATCATACTATAAAAATAAGCTGCTACCGTTTGTAGAGCGTGCGCCTGTGCGTTTCCTTTCTTTTGTAGTGTCGATGATGGGGCTGAAAGAATTCTCCCCCGGTGAAGGACCGCGTTTTATTGAATATGAAGATTTAAAAATGGCTGTTAATATCTGTTATGAAGCTATTATTCCTGAATATATACGCAAATCGATATTTAACGAGAAAGGCGAATCGGCTAATCTGATTATAAATTGTACTAACGATTCTTGGTTCGGTCGAACAATTGAGCCGGAAATGCATTTGCGGATTGCAACAATTCGTGCAATTGAGAACAGACGCTGCCTTGTACGGGCGACTTGCACCGGTTATTCAGTAGTTACTGATGCTAACGGCTTTATTAATTATCGTTCGCATTTGTATAAGCCCGAATCTCATACTGAGAAAATTCCTTTGTTGGAAATTAAGTCGTTTTATACTTCACACGGATGGTTTTTTATCTATCTGCTGGGAATTATATTTGTGTGCTGGGTTGTTGCGGTTGCATATTGGCGGCTTCGTTTCTACCTTAAATTTACACGACGAGAAAAGTACGATGATTACATTAAGCGTCGCCGAAATGTTTGGATGCGTTAATTTGTTGTTGTTTGTTATGCGGAAAAACAGTGAATAAATGAAATAGTCTTGTTATCAAAATATTTTTTTGTTATAAGAGTGCCCGTTAAAAAAAAAATGACCGACTGGTCACTCTATGAGGAAAAGTTATGATTAAGATATTAGGTACCGGAAGTTACGTACCGGAAAAAATACTGACAAATTTCGATTTAGAAAAAACATTAGATACATCAGACAGCTGGATTGTTCAGCGCACCGGAATTAACGAAAGACGTATTGCGGCAACTGAAGAATCTACAGTTTCTTTAAGCGTTGCAGCTGCAAAAAAAGCACTTGCTGCGGCAGGAGTTCAACCGGAAGACGTAGACTTACTGATATTGGCTACGTCAACAGCCGATTATCAAATTTCTTCCAGTGCGCCTATAATTGCAAATGAATTAGGTTGCAAAAAAATTCCGGCTTTTGATTTGAATGCAGTTTGTGCCGGTTTTGTTTACGGTTTTTGTGCCGCAGCCGGTTTTTTAGAATCCGGAATGTACAAAAATTGTTTGTTAATCGGGGCGGATACTTACTCTCGCATTTTGAATTGGAAAGACAGAAACAGCTGTATTTTATTCGGTGACGGAGCCGGAGCTGTACTGCTGAAAAAAGAAAACGGAACATCAAACATTCTTGCACACGATTATTCCAGTGACGGAGCTGGTTCTGCTTATATCAGAATCCCTGTCGGCGGAAGTAAAATTCCGTATAGTTCAAATGAAGACATTGCCGAAGAAGACTTGTTCTTCAAAATGGACGGCAGAAAAGTTTATGAGTTTACCATTAAAGAAATTCCGGCTTGTGTAAAACGCCTTATTGAAAAAGCAGGTATTGCCCCTTTAGATTTGGATGCTATTATTTTTCATCAGGCAAATATTCGTATTATCGATGCGGTTGCGAAAGATTGTGAAATACCGAGAGAAAAATTCTTTGTTAATATTCAAAAATACGGAAACACATCAAGTGCTTCTGTTCCGTTAGCTTTGGATGAAGCTGTAAGAGCCGGGAAAATCAAAGCTGGAGATAAAGTAATGATGCTCGGCTTCGGCGGCGGTTTGAGCTGGGGCGGAGTGATTTTAGAATGGTAACAAAAAGGATAGGCAGCAATAATTGTCATGAAACAAATTAGTTTGCGCATTTGTATTTTGTTATGTATTTTTTCACTGACAATAATACCTGTTTTATTAATTAATACTTTTTATGTTTCTACTGTAGTTCAAAATGTAAGAGAGCAAAATCAAACTTTCTATTGTGATTTAGTTAATCAGCTTGCAATTAATATTGATTATTACTACAGTCAATATGCGGAAGATTTCAGTAACAGTTCAATGTTTCCAAGCTTTCAAAAAATTTTGAGCCGTCCTGAGCTTTCACCGATAGACGAACAAATTTTTCTTCACTATTCGGAAACAAGTATGAAACTGCGTGAAAATGTGCTTGCTAAGATTCCGGGCGATTTCTTCCTTATTGAATTTGACCGCAGCAATATTATGAATAATACGCCGTACAATCTTATTGATTTTTCAGAAAAAATGGCAGTCAACATTGATGTAAAAAAAATGGAGACAGAACCTGCTTTGGCATTTGTAAAAAATGGAGTCAGCAATAAGGCAGTTTTGTGTGAAGCAGAAATTTTGAAAAGCAGTTTACCGGGAAAATATCAGAACCGAACATTTTTCTTTTATCCTTACCGAAAAGACAATGAAGAAAATCTTAAATATTTAATGGGAGTAATGTGCAGCGAAAATTTCTTCCATAATATTTATAAAGACAGTTCCGGAATTGAGCGCGGAACTGTTTATTTACAGGATCAATTCGGTAAATTGCTCGATGTCAATCATCCGAGTAAGAATGACAGCTATGAGTATGACAATATTTTAGGCAAGTACCATGATGACGGCGTAAAGTCAAAAAATAAGATGAGCTTTAAGGAATATCAGCTTCTGAATACGGATCCGGAAATTCTTCAGTCACCGCAGTTTTTATATCAGCGTGAGAATTTTGATAATGAAAATTGGAATACACCTAATTATTCGGTTGTTTTGCATAAACAGCAGAAATTTTTATCGGTATTTATGCGCGCACCATTGTCACAGATTGAAATCTCGTTTTTTTATCCGCTGATACTTGTTTATATTCCGGTTGTTGGAATTATTGTAGGCAATTTAATTTTAATGGCATTGCTTTTGGCTGTAATGATTTTAGTTATTATAAAGGTAACAAATCGTTTGATGATGCCTATAACTTTGCTTATAAATGCTCAAAAGGAAGTGGAATCGGGAAACTGCGATGTTAAAATTGATGATGAAATATTTTTCGGTGAGTTTGCCGATATAGGCAGAAATTTTAATGAAATAGTTTCTAAAATTGCAAATGAACGTTCACGCGTAGATGTTTTCCTGAAAGAACAGCAGCAGCATATATTTGAGAACTCTAAAAAGTTGGAAGCCGCAGCCAAAAGTCTTGAAAATGAACGCCTGCGCATGAAAGAAAAGTTGCTTGAAATTTACCCAAAGAAAACAGCCGAGAAAATCTTTTTGCAGGAACAAACAGAGCCTGAAGTTTATAAAAATGTAAGCATATTATTTTTTGATATTAATTTTTCCGGAACAATTTCCGGCTCGGCATCTTCGGAACTACTTTTGAAACTGAATGAAATCTTTAACCAGTTTGATGAAATCATGAACAGATACGGCTGCTGCAAAATCCGGACAATGGGACAAACTTACTTGGCAGTCTGCGGACTTCCTTTGGAAGACAGTTGGCATATTCAGCATATAACATCGGCGGCTATAGAATGCGTTGAACTTATCGAGCGAAAAAGTGCCGATTATGGTAATCAAATAAAATTCAGAGCCGGAATTTGCTGCGGTTCGGTAACGGCAGGCGTTATCGGAATAAAGAAATGCACTTATGACATTTTAGGCGAAGCTGTTGTGAATGCATACAATTTTGTTGAATTAACACCGTTGGGAAAATTAAGTGTTTCAGATGAAGTTTATAATTGTTTGCAGAAAAGTGGCAGCTGGGAATTTAAGCGATTAAAAGAAGTAATATTTAAGAATGGAAAAATAGAAGAAATGTATATTTTGTGCGGAGAAAAGTCATGAAAGGCAAAAGACTGTTTTCCAATTATATTATGATGTGCTTTATTCCGCTGGTTATGGTTCCAGTACTGATAATTGCAGTATTTCCGTATTCAAGCACAACAAAAGAAGTAACGACCAAGACAAAAGATTTTTATTCTGATGTTTTAATGCAGATTACAGATAATGTAGATTTATACTACAACAGATATGATTCCATTTTCAAAGACATAGAGGAATCGAAATTATTTCAGGATATTATCAACAGACCGCAGCAAACGGCGATAGAGCAAGTAACTTATATTCATGACGGAGAAGAGGAAAAAGGCAGAAAAGGTTTGACAAATCTTGTTTCTTCCAAAATGCGCGGTTCCTTTTGTTTAATTGAATTAAATCGCCCCGATGCTGTGAAGAAAACATCTTTTTCCATTATTATGGCGCAGGAGAACGACGCTGCATTTGAAATTGAGGGAATTCAAAATGAACCGTTTTTTCTGAAAATGAAAGAAAACGAAAATGACAAACCGATTGTAGCTTTTTCTTATGCGGTTGATATTCCGGTAAAAAATAGGCGAGTAATGTTTTTTCGTCCTTATCGTGATAAAAACAAAAATGAAATTGAAGCGATAATGCTGATTCTTGAAATGCAGGATTTTCTTTCTCAATTATACGAAGGACAAATCGGAGTAAAATTGGGAACTTTGTACTTTATGGATCAATTCGGTAATGTTTTAGATAAAAATCATCCGTCTATAAATGATTATTACGATTATGATGATGCAAAAAAAGAATATGTGCTGAATCCCGGCGATGACCCGGACGATGAATATGAAGGGATGAGTTTTGCAGAATACAAAATGCTTAATACCGATGAAAAAATTCTTAACTCAAAAGATGTAGAAGAGTGTATTGAGAAATACAAACAGCGTTCAATGTCAGTGCCCGAATGTAGAATCATAAATTATGAAGGCGAGAAATTTTTGTTTATTTACATGAAAGCGGAAGATTCACAGATTCAGGCTTTGTATTTTCATCCGCTGGAGCAGATAGTTCGTTCATTTCATCAGCTTATTTTTAAAATAGCGTTGATTATTTTGCTTGTATTTATTGCAGTGATAATTGTTACAAGATTTTTCTGCAACCGCTTTTTTAACGAAGTTCAGCATTTGGTGGACAAACAAAAGCGTTTGCTTGCCGATGACTGCGTGCTTCAACAGAAAATTAACAATTTTACATTGAAAGAAATTGCTGGACTGGATGAATCTTTTAATGCAATGGCAAATGCAGTTTCCAGAACGAATGTTATGCTTAATGACAAAATGAAGAAGCAAGCCGGCGAAATTGAATCTCAAAATGAAGAAATTGTGCTGTTTAACAATGCGATAGAGCGTGAAGCTGAAAAAGCCAATGATGTACTGCGTAATATTATTCCCGAAAAGATTTTGCAGGATATTTTGTCCGGAAATGCGACGGCAGAATGGTTTGAAAATGCAAGCGTAATGTTTTGCGAAGTATCGGAAGTCAACCCGGATTTTTCAGATGAAAATTCATTGCAAATGATGAATGAATTGAGCCGAATATTTGATGATTTTGACTTGATAATTGAGCGCAATGATTGCAGCCGCATAAAAACTATGGGAAATATATATTTTGCCGCCGGCGGAATTTTTAACCGAAATTCTTCATCTGCATTGTCACTTGTAAAAGCAGCGGTTGAATTTAGAAAATACATAGAAGAGCGCAATCTGAAATCCGAAATAAAACTTCAGGTCAAAATCGGATTGAATTCCGGAGCTGCAGCCGGAAGCGTAATCGGGAAAGGTAAAATTACTTATGATTTATTCGGTGAAAATGTAAATGCAGCTTGGCATCTAAAGTCTCTTGCGCCGGACGGTCAGATTGCACTTTCTTGGTTTACATATAAGCTTGTTTCAGGTTCATTTAAATGCGTTAAGCTGCTTCTGTCAGATATTGACGGTTACGGAACGTTGGAAGCGTACTTATTGGAAAGTGAAATTGTTTAATCATATTTGAAAAAGCATAGTGCTGAAAATAAAGAAAATGAAGTCGGTTTTCGATAATGTTTTTTGAGTATATTTTCCGAGTATGCGGACAAAATCTCAAAAAAATAAATGGAAACGCTTATGCTGAAAAAAAATCTTTGTGCAGTATTACTGCTTTTAACTTGCTGTTCGATGTTTGCTCGTTTCAGAGTTCAGGTAATCTATAAAAATGCTTACTATTTTATGGAACCGTATGAAACAACATCGTATCCGACAAAAAATTCCAAAAATTTTTATGTCAGCCGCATTATCGATAAAACTCAACTCCACAGAATTCGGCTTGACAGTACCGAAAAATCAAAATTGAGTTCATTGCTGTTTACCGGAGACAGTTATACTTTCAATAAAGTGCGCTTAACTTTAGTTCATCCGGCTTATTATCCGGGAGATATGGGAACTTTTAAGATTGAAAATCTGGAAGATGAACCTTTTGCGATTTACTTTACGGTAGCAGATTACGATTCTATAGTTTTGCAATCGTATATTAATTTTTATAATCCTAGATGGAAATCTTTTACCAAAGCGGGAAATGATCTTGATTATATAACTTCAGCCATTGCAGTGCGTATATTGCTTGACAGGCTTTCCGGGAAAATTGAATGGAAAAGTGATTTGCCGCAAGTCATTACGGTAGATAAAATGAATGAAATTTATACGCAGGATCCTGATTTAGAGCGGACAATCAAAGAATATTATTGGGAACGCAGGAATAACGGCGGCTATGTTCTTCGCACAAATTTGACTTCTGCGGATGAAGCGGCTTTGCGCAAACTTTTGGACAGAGCGGATTTTAATTTCTCAAGAACGCTTGCAGACAAAGAACGTATTGAAGCGTATGAAAATTTTATAAAGCAGCTGGCTTCATACGGAAATGCGCAGGAAATATTTGAGAAACTTGTGCAGTTTGTAAGCATAAATATAAGCGCAGTTGAAGATTACAATATCGAAAGCGACTGGATTAAACCTTATAATTTGCTGTACACACGCAAAGGCGATTATAAATCAATAGCATTTTTCTATTACAACACGTTTAAGCGGCTTGGCTTGAACAGCGAGGCGTTCTTTGTTGTTCCTTTGGTAAAGAAAGAAAAGCAGGATTTTACCAAAGATATTTCTTGGGAAGAAGTGGAGAATGAGCTGATAAAGCATAATATTTCGGTATCGACTAACCTTAACATAAAGAAGTATGAATATCCTAATTTGTCCGATGCTCGTTTACTTGTTGCTTTTAAATATAAAAACTGCTGGCGTTACACAAGCGGCGTAAAATGGACTGAAACTCATCTGCAAGATAAAACCGGAGAACGAACCGCAGCGCATTATTCAAAGAACGGCTGCTATTACATGAAGTTAAACGATGAACTTGCCGGAAGAATAGAAAATGATATGCCGATTATTGGCGGCGGTTCCGGAAAGAAAACGCAGCAGTGGAACGTTTTTCTGGATATTTCGAAAGAACCGCAGTAATGGGAGATAAAATTGTTTCAAAAATATTTACGTAATTCTACAGAAAAAGTAATTCAGGCAATAAATATCGGGACAATGGAACTGGCAAATTTTCAGCAGCCTGTATTTACGCCGGAATTTATTCTTTTAGGATTGCTGGAGCAGGAAGATTCCGGAATTTTGCGGATGTTGGAAGAAATCGAAATGGAAGCCCAAACTGTCGCAGATACGGTAATAGAAAAAGTTTATGCGTTGTTTCCGGCAGCTTCCGAACAGGCTTCACTTCCGGCTGAAATTACTTTAAGTCCTGATGTAGAGCGGCTTTTGGAAATTGCGTCGCAGGAAGCGAAAGAATTTCACGATAAATTTATTACAACCGAATCGCTGTTTCTTGCGTTTTTGCATAATGAGATAAATCCGTCATGCGAGATTTTAAAATCGGTCGGCTTGTCTTACGAAAAGTGCAAAGCAGCGGTTTTCAGTATTCGCAACGGAATGACAATCACGGCAAGAGACGGCGAAAGTCAGGAGAATGTTCTTGATGTTTTCGGTACAGATTTGACCGAACTTGCTCAATTGGGAAAACTTGACCCTATAGTGGGACGTGAAGAGGACATTGAACGAATTGTAGAAATTTTGGCACGCCGTATAAAAAACAATCCTGTTATTATCGGTGAACCCGGAGTCGGCAAGACTGTGCTTGTGGAAGGTTTAGCTCAGTTGATTGCAGCGCATCGTGTACCGCAGACATTGCAGGCAAAAAAAATAATTCAGCTTGATGTCGTGCAGCTGACAGCCGGTGCAAAATTCAAAGGTGAATTTGAAGAACGCATGAAAGCGATTGTCGATGCACTCGAAAGTGCCGGTGGTCGTGTAATTGCGTTTATTGATGAAATGCAGACATTAATGGATTCAAGTTCCGGTTCAATCAAAATGTCAGATATTCTGAAACCGGCACTTGCACGCGGACAGATTCAGCTGATCGGAACAGCAACTTGTGAAAATTATAAGAGAACGATTGAAAAAGACCGCACATTTTCCAGATGTTTTCAGGTTGTGCAACTAAAAGAACCGTCAATCGATGAAACTGTGAAAATTTTGGAAGGAATCAGCGGAAAGTACAGCGCACATCATGATGTTGTTTATGAAAAAAGCGCACTGGAAGCGGCGGTAAGATTGTCAGATCGATACATTAGCGAACGTTTTTTACCGGATAAAGCGATTGATTTGCTCGATGAAGCCGGCGCGCGCAAGAAAATTTTTTTGGTTTCCACTCATCCGGAAGTTTATCACCTTGAGACTCAACTTGCAGAATTGCGCCGTGAAAGAACTATGGCATTCAGTGAGAGTGCTGGTTCCGGCGGCGTGACAGCTGTAGTGGAAGTCCAGATGAAAGTAAACGAAATAGAAGCCAAGCTCAGAAAAATTCGTGCTAAATGGAAAGAAGAACAGGAGAAAAGTTCAAACATAGTAACTGCGGAAGATGTGGCTGTTGTAGTAAGTAAAATTACAGGCGTTCCTGTCAGTAAAGTTGTTGAAACAGAAGCAAAAAAACTTGTTGCAATGGAAGATGTTCTTCATAAAAGAATTATCGGGCAGGATTCGGCAGTCACCGCAGTTGCCAATGCTATCAGAAGAAACCGCGCCGGAATAAAAGATGCCGGGCGACCTATAGGAATATTTTTGTTTTTTGGTCCGACTGGAGTAGGAAAGACGGAATTTGCTAAAGTGCTTGCGGATTTTCTTTTTGATGATGAAACTAAAATTGTTCGTTTGGATATGTCGGAATACATGGAACGCCATTCTGTTTCCAAAATGATAGGCTCGCCGCCCGGATATGTAGGTTACGATGATGGCGGACAATTGACCGAGCAAATCAGGCGAAATCCTTTTTCCGTTGTGTTGCTTGACGAAATGGAAAAAGCAAATGAAGAAGTATTCAACTTAATGCTTCAAATTTTTGATGAAGGCAAACTTACCGACAGTCAAGGCGTGGAAGTAAGTTTTCGTAACACGATAATTATCGGAACGTCAAATCTTGGTTCATCAAAAATGTTTGATCTGGGCAAGCGTATCGGTTTTGCCGGAACGCCGTCTAAGTCGGAAGACTACGGAGTGATGAAAGAGAAAATTCTTGAGGAAACAAAGAAATTTTTTAAGCCGGAATTTTTAAACCGTGTAGATGAAATTATTGTTTTTCATCCGCTGGAAAAAGAGCATATATTATCAATAACAAAATTGTTGCTGGAAAAATTGCGCAAAAAGATTGAAGATGTCGGCTACAAAGTGCATTTTGATGATAATGTTTGCGAAAAAATAGCGGAACTCGGATATTCTCCGGAGTTTGGAGCGCGTCCGCTTCGTCGTGTGATAGAAAATCATATTGAGAATGCAATCAGTTTGGAAATCATTCGCGGAAATATTCAGACCGGGAAAACAATTCTTGTTTCGGTAAAAGATGATGACTTTTGTATTGCCTGCGTAAATTGATTTGATACAAAGTTTATTTCATGAAATAAACTTGTATTTAATGAAATAAACTGTTCGTCCGCAGATAAAAAAAGTTGCACCGTAAAAAAAGGGGAAGAAATGAATCGTATAAAAGTTATCAGAAATTGCTTTGCTGCCTTAGTAGCAACATTTACGCTTGTTTATATTGCAGTACAAAGTTTCAATATTCCGAATTATCAGGAAAAGGAAGTAAACAAAATTCTTGATGAACTGACGCCGGTTCTTGTAATGGATAAATTGGAAGATTACCAAATTGAGAATATCAGCGATGAAAGCGTTGTTTTGATTCTGGTGAAGCGTCCTAATTTGCCGCAGATTCCAGTAATTTATGACCGCTCGTTTTTCCCGGACGGAGCCGAATCTATTTCGGATAAAATCAACGAAAGCAAATCAAAGCTGCGTTCGTATCAGAGAACTGCCGGAACACTTCGCTATACCGTTTGGATGCACAAGTATCCGATTTATTATCAGGTAAAATATTTACTTATTCCTATTCTGGTTAGTGTCTTGATTTTCATTATCGGACTGATTTTCATTATCATTCTTTTCAATCCGGCAAGAACTCCGGCTATTTCTAAAGGGAGCGGAAAAAAAGAAATTATTCTGAAAAAGCAGGAAGATGATGAAGAATTAAATATTGAAGAAGATGACCGCTATTTGCGTGATGAACTGCGTACACTTTCCGAAAAAAATCGTGATGCAGAAGAATCTTTGCTGCAAGAAGAAGCGGAAGATGAGACTGACGAAGATGAAGAAGCCGAAAATAATTCCGATGAACTGGAAGCTTACCGAGAAATTTGGGAACGTGATTTTAAAGTTTCCGATAATTTTATTGAAAATTTTCCTTTGTTGTCGATGTACAGGCTTTTTAGATTCAGTCTTACTCCGGAACAGTATATTTTAAAAGGACTGCATGTCGGCACGGTTTATTTCGGTTGGAAAAATGCAGGCGTTTACATTGCGCAGAAAGATGAGTTTATTAATATCGAAACAGGCGAAAAATTGAATGCGTCATTGTTGAACATAATCAGCAATCCGCAGATGAACGGAACCGTACATGTTCCGCTGTATCCGTACAGTAAAACAAATTTATTCGGCTTCTTGGAATTTACTTGGGATAAAGATGAAAATTTGGTGATGTCGGATATTTTGTATTTCCTAAAAGTTTTGTTTTCCGATGAAATAAAGCCGATTTTTACAAATCAAAAAAACAATGAAAATCTGAAAGAACGCCTTAACGATATTTTGAATGCAAATAATGATGTTACTCTTGCATTTCTTGAGGCAGACAGCAGATACAAACTTTTTCAGGAACTGTCGGAAGATGAAGCTAATATTCTAAATATGAAAATTTCCGATGATATAATGCAGGCTTTTTCTGGATACGTTGTGTTTGAAGTTTTTCCTTTTGTTTACGGCTTGTGCGAAAATTCGGAAGAAGAGGACGCAATATATAAACTGAAAAGCTTTTTGGCAGATAAGGATGAGCACAATTATTTTATTTCACCGACAAGAGGAAATATAGCTGTTACTTTTTCAATTGGGCTTTCATCAAAAAAAGAGCGTAATATTGATATTCAGAAACTGATTGAGGAAGCAGAAAGCGAACTTGACGCAGCTCTTGATTGCGGCGGAAACAGAGTAAGTATTTTCGGTGAAAGTTGATGAAACAGGCTTCACTGAAAGTTTTGCATGACTATTTCGGATATGAAAGTTTTCGCAGCGGTCAGGATAAAATTATTGAAGCTGTACTTGCCGGGCGTGATACGCTTGGGGTAATGCCCACAGGTGGCGGCAAAAGTTTGTGTTACCAAGTGCCGGCTCTTTGTTTGCCGGGAATTACCGTTGTAATTTCTCCGCTTATTTCGCTGATGAAAGATCAGCTTGACAGTCTGGCACAGCGCGGTTATCCGGCGGCGATGTTGAATTCTACAGTAACACCGGAAGCTGCGCGCGAAACTGCGGAAAATGTTTTGTCCGGTAAAATTAAGCTGTTGTATCTTACTCCGGAGCGTTTTCGCAGCCAACGTTTTTTGGAATGGCTAAAAGGTGTGGAACTGTCGCTTTTTGCGGTGGATGAGGCGCATTGTATTTCGGAATGGGGGCATGACTTTCGTCCTGATTACCGCAGACTTTCCGCAGTAAGAAAGTATCTTAATCACGCACCTGTACTTGCTCTTACCGCAACGGCAACGCAGGATGTACGCAATGACATTATAAAATCATTGGAAATGAAAGATCCTGAAATCGTAATTAACGGCTTTAATCGAGAAAATCTGATTTACGGGGTGAAAAAGTTCTACCGAAGCGAAGACAAAAAGCGTGGGCTTCTTGAGTTCATGCAAAAGGCTAAAGCCCCCGGAATCATCTATACTTCCAGTGTTAAAGATGCGGAGGAAGTTTATAATTATTTGCGGACTAACAGCAAGTTGCGTTTTGCGTGTTACCATGCACGCCTAGACAAACAAGCTCGCAGCAAAGCGCAGGATGATTTTTTGCAAAACAAAGTTGATGTTTTGATTGCAACAAATGCTTTCGGAATGGGAGTGAATAAACCAGATATTCGATTTGTTGTTCATTATTCTATTCCCGGAACGATTGAGGCGTATTATCAGGAAACAGGGCGTGCAGGGCGTGACGGCAAGACATCGTTTTGTCTGCTACAGTATATGGAACAAGATGTAAATACGCAGCAGTTTTTTATTGATTCAAAAAATCCACCGCCGGAACTGCCGCGTGGCGTATTGGCTAAAATTGCCAAAATTTCAAAGAAGCGGCTACTTTATGATGATGAAGCACTTGACGGTGAAAGGCTTTCAAGTCATGCACAAACGGCGGTTTATAAAATTTTGCAGTATATGGGCTGCATTGAAATCGAATATATCCGTGAAGAAGTACTGGAAATAGAATTGAATCATCCGCCTAAAGGTTGGCAGTTTGATTATGAAAACTTGTGCAGATTTGCAGCCGGGAAAAAATCTTTCACAATTACAAAGCAGAAATTGTCACGGCGGCTTGATATGAATTTAGGTCAGCTTGATGAAACTTTGTCGCAACTGGAAAAAGACAAATGCATTTCATTAACAAAACTACGCGCCGGACGACGGCTTAAAGTCTTAGAGTCTAAGTTGAGCCCGAATCAGGAAAAAGAATACTGCGGCATGGTAAACAAAAAAATCAAAGTGGATTACGAAAAGCTCGATGCACTGATTAAGTATGCGAAGTTAGAACCGGGTGATTGCAGACGACGCAGCTTGCTTTCGTACTTCGGCGAAAATTATCATGCCGAGAATTGTGCCGGGTGCGACTTGTGCCGCAAAACATTTAAAGTCAGCAAACCAAAACTTTCAAGCATTGAAAAGAAAATTTTGCTGTCCGTGTATTTAAGTGAAATTAATTTCGGAAAGAAAAAACTTGCACTGCTGTTTAAAGGTTCGTTTGAACTTGACGAACGTTTTCATGAACTGGAAGATTTCGGCGTTTTGTCAAGACTTGATGTCGATGAAATAGCCGCACATATAGATGAACTTTTGGATATGGGATTTCTGTATATCGATAATGGGAAATATCCCGTAGTAAAAATATCAGCAGACGGCAGAAACATTTTGCAGGAGACAATTAATAAATGAAGAAAATTTTATTTGTATGTTTGGGAAATATTTGCCGTTCTCAAATGGCAGAAGCAATATTCAGAAATATGATAACTAACGCCGGGCGTGAAGCTGATTTTTTTATCGATTCAGCCGGTACATCATCATGCAATCAAGGACGACCGGCAGATTACAGAGCAGCAGCGGAACTTGCCCGGCATGGGCTTTCGACGCAGCATAAAGCACGGCAGGTAGAAGCGGAAGATTTTGATAATTTCGATTATATTTTGGCAATGGACAGCGACAATTACGAAACGCTTATGTGGATGGTCGGTGATAACGAAAACGGAAAGAAGAAAGTTATGATGTTTCGGGATTTTGACCCGGACGGAAGCGGCAGCGTGCCCGATCCGTATTACGGTGGGCGAGAAGGTTTTGAGAATGTTTTTAAAATGTGCGAGAGAACCTGCTGCTCGTTATTGAAGAAATTATAAGTTGTAAAGCATATTGATTTTTAATTTTTTTCATTGTAATAGTAGCTACTTTTTTTAATAAACAGAGGGGGATACTATGGCTGAACTTTCAGAAAACATGAATATTCGTGAACTTGTGCAGGATTATCCTGATGCATTGGGTGTCTTTGGCGCATACGGAATCGGTTGTATCGGTTGTGCAATGGCAAGATACGAAACTATAAAGCAAGGTTTGGAAGCTCACGGAATTCCTGTAGAACAATTTATGGCAGATTTGAGAAAGGCTGTCGGCAAAGAATAATTTCGCTCGGAGCTTTGCAATATCTCTGCGATATTGATTTTTACACGGGCTGTCCAATAAGTTTAACAACAGCGTAATGCTGAATAATTTCAGTACAGCGATTCTTTTTGGGCAGCCTGATTTTTTGTGCAATTGAAGTAATAAAAATAAATTTTTAATATTTGCGGCAACAAATTTTATTAAATGAAGGAGAGAGTTATGGATATTCAAAACAAAATGATTCACGCCTTGATTGATTCGGTTGATACCGTTTCTGTCTATTTTGAAAAAAATATTGACCCGGAGCATATCAGCGGAATTTATCTTTATTCCAGTAAAAAGGAAATTCCATACTCTGTAAAATATATTTGCGGTACTCGCCTTATTTTAAAAATTGCAAATTTAAATATTAAGAAAGCATATTTTTTATCAAACAGCGTGCAGGAATTACAGTTGATTCCGCACGGCGTCTTGGACAGCATGAAATATCGTTATCCGGGCGATGACTTAGGCACAGTTTATACGCCGAGAGCTACGACATTCAAAGTATTTGCGCCTACAGCAGAACGCATTTCATTGAACATTTATTCAGCTGCGGAGGGCGGAAAAGCTGTTTCTTACCCTATGACGGAAGGCGATTACGGCGTTTGGAGCGTTTGTGTAAAAGAAAACCTTAAAGGAAAATTTTATTCATTCAATGTTTTCGGCGCATATCCGGAATTTCAGGGCGAAAAAGATGTAGTTGATCCGTATGCAAAATGCGTTATCGGCAAAACAGGTCGTGCAATGATTATCAATGAAAAAGGTTACGGCAAAAAGGAACCGCTGCAAGTAAAAATGCCGTTGGCTTCATCTGTAGTTTATGAAATTCACATGCGCGATATTTCTGCTTCGGAAGATTCCGGTACTGTTCATCGCGGAAAATATTCGGCATTGACGCATGATAAAACTTCATATCAGGAAAAAGCTGCAAAAGGTAAAAAAGCAGTTAAAATTTCGACACTTTTGGCGCATATAAAAGAACTCGGTGTTAATACGGTTCAAATTATGCCTATACAGGATTTCGATAACGACGAAAGTAATGAAAATGAATATGGTTGGGGATATATGCCGCGCTACTTCAACAGTCCGGACGGTATTTATTCATCAAACTGGAAAGATGATTCAAAAATTCATGAAGTCCGCAAAATGGTCGCTTCGCTTCATAAAAACGGACAGCGTGTTGTTCTTGATGTTGTTTACAATCACACGGCAGAAGGTTTTTATGGCGACGGCATTTTTTCATTCAATGCTTTTGTTCCGTATTTCTATTATCGATTCGGCAACGGTTATATTTCCAACGGCTCCGGCTGTGGCAACGAACTGCGAAGCGAAGCTCCGATGGTGCGGAAATTTATTATTGATACTTTGCGCTTTTGGACTGATTTTTATGACTTTGACGGCTTCAGATTTGATTTAATGGGGCTTATAGATTTGGGAACAATGCAGGAAATTATCAAAGAATTAAGCATTGTAAAGCCGGGCATTTTTATTTATGGAGAACCTTGGACCGGCGGTTTGACACCAATTCAGCCTACTTATAAGGGAATGCAGAGATATAATTCTTTTTCGGTATTTAACGATGATTTCAGAGATGCGATAAAAGGTGCAGTTTTCGATGTAAGAGAATACGGTTTTATTCAGTCATCGGGCGCAAATCACCGTGATCGCGTAATTCAGGGAATTCTCGGAAGCATTAACACTTTTGCTGCTGTTCCTCTTGAAACAATGAACTACGTGGAAGTTCACGACAACAACACTTTATTTGATAAATTATATTATTCACTGCGCAATACTGTGAAATTTGCGGAGTTGGACAAAAAACGCCCTGATGACGCACAGCTTTTGGAGAAAATAAAAGCGCAGCACAAACTTGCAGCGTTTATTTTGCTTACAAGTCAGGGAATTCCGGTTCTTCATTTGGGGCAAGATTTTATGCGCACAAAACACGGCGTGGAAAACAGTTACAACAGTCCGGATGAAATTAATGCGGTCGCTTGGAAGCGCAAGATGGAATTTTTTGATGTGTTTACTTACTATAAGAATTTGATTGACATGCGCAAAAACAACCGAGTATTTTCGCTACCACTTGATGTTGATGTCAGAAAGGCAATCGAATTTCGCAGTGATATATTTTTACCGGATAATCAAAATGCAATAGGTTATACACTGGACAGCGAAACTAAGAAGTTTTTTATCGTAATCAATCCTTACCAGTACGATATAAATGTAAATCTTAAAGAAAACGACTGGAATATATTACTTTTTGCAGATGATTATTTCCCGGAAAATCCTCTGGCACTTAATACGCAGCAGGTGACAGTTTCTCGATTGAGCGGAGCTGTTTTTGTGAAGAATAAAGTCAGTCCCTCAAGTGTAGATAAAAAATAATTTATTCTATGCAGCAAGGAGGTCATAATGTTGGATATTATATCTAATGATAAAGTGACGTGGATTGATATTGTAAATGCAACGCCGGAAGATTTGAACTATTTGAGAAAGTCGTATAATTTTCATGATTTGGATTTGGATGATTGTCTTTCAAAAGTTCAGCGGCCTAAGTTTGAAGAATATGATGATTATCGCTTTGTTGTGCTTCATTTCCCGATAGTTTGCGATAAGGGCAAGAATAACCGCTTTTTAATAGAAGAACTTGATTTTTTCTGGGGCGAAAATTTTCTTATTACAATTCATTCGCCTAAGATGAACCGCCTTACAGATTCGTTTGAGCAGCTTAAAAGTACAGAAAGCAAGTTTAATAAATATTTTTCGCAGGGGGTGGATTATCTGCTTTATAAACTTTTGCATAAGCTGGTGTTGCAGATATTTCCGATTATGACGCAGATTAGTTACGATATAGATTGGATTGATAATAATTATGACAAGAAACGCCCTGAAAGTGTTATCGAGAAGATTTCGGCACTGCGTCGAAATATAATTTTTTTGCAATCATCTCTAAAGCCGCAGCGCAATATTTTTACTGTCTTTGAGAAAATGAAAGATCAGCAGGATAAAAATATGGATGTTTACTGGGGCGATATTGGAGATTATCTGGGAAAGATAATCGATATGGCAGAAGATTATCAGGAATTGGTAGAGGGGCTGTACTCTTCAATTGATACTTTGCTGACGTACCGAACTAACAAAATTATGAAAATATTGGCGATGATTTCCGTGATTATGCTGCCGCTGACATTTATTTCCAGTTTTTACGGGATGAATGTTCCGCTTCCGTTTCAGAATTCTATAAATGCCGTTTGGGGACTTTCGGTAATAATGGGTGTTTCTGCAATTGTGGTTGTTCTTCTTTTTAAGATAAATAAGTTTTAGTTATAAGTTATAAACACATGCTCAGAGCTCGATTCCACTTTGGGATTGAGCTCTGAGCACTTATGTGACAAGTCGACTAGTTGTTTTGCTACAAATGTAATAAGTGACCAGACCTCAATTCTATTTCTGCATATTATAAAAGCTTCTTTCCTCCACACAAACCTGTTTATTAACAACTTTATAAGTAAATAAAA
>JBNMHA010000009.1:0-36399 GCA_050872545.1 Spirochaetales bacterium
ATTACGGTATTTTTTACGCCTAGTTTTATTTCGGTGGTTGAGTAAGTCAAAACTTTAGTTTTTGATTATGCCGAAACTACCATATATAGCTTCGACCAGCTCAATAATCGCTATGCTTCATACTTTTTGAATAGCTTCTCGCAGGTGAACTATCTGCAAATTTATTCCTAAATGCTTGTTTTAACTTCTTATTTCCAGTTTCCACAACTTATTTTTCCGGAATAAAACTCATTTTATAGAAAAATACGCTGATTATTTGTTAAGCCAATAGCTAAGCTTGGAAAAGATATTGGTTTTGCAATAAACGGTGTCAGACCCTGATTCTAGTTTGGAATAAATAAAGCCAAACAGATACTGAAACAAGCTAAAAAACTGGTTGATATACTATTTTAGTATACAGGTCTGACACCAGTCGCCACAAATTTTCATGTTAAGCACTAGAATTACGTGTTAAACACTAAGGGACAGACCCTAATTCCATTCCGGAATTAGGGTCTGTCCCTTAGTCTTGCAATAAAAACAGCCCGGCAAATACCGGACTGTTTTATAAACCAATTAAACTATTATTATTTAGTCTTAATAAATCTTGCAGAAAGCCCCTCACAACTGGCATTTCCGGAAACTTTTTCACCTGTTATAAGGTCTGTCCCCGAGCAAGACCAAGATACTGAACTAGAACCATTGTTAATAATAAACACAACTTCATCGGAACCAAGAGTTTTCTTTCCTACAAAGTAAGATGAATCACTCTTCAATGTTGTGTGTTTTCCATTCCATACAACCTCATTCTCTGCACGCATCTGCATTAACTTAGCCACATAATCGTGCAAATCCTGCTCGCTCGTGCTAAAGCCACTGATTTTACCTGCGTCACGGGCAATATGGTCATTATAATATCCCAAAGATCCTGGTCCGCTATATCCGTCTGTCATCATTCCATATTCATCGCCGTAATAAATTGTAATCGGACCAGAATATGCCGCAACGCTTGCCAGAGCAATTTTATGCCGCTTCCAATAATTACTGCCGCTGCGATTTTCGCTGTATTTCCAGTTGATAAGATTACCAAAGCGAACTAAATCGTGATTTGTAACAAACAAATTAGGCCAATATCCCTCTGGATGCGTATAACCTTTTGCTGATGAACCAGAATAAACATAATCAAGATTTGTTAAAGGTATTCCGCCAATATTTTTTGATTCTTCCGTAGCGAACATCTGAACAAGTTTATAGCGACTAGGGAAATCAAAACAAGACTGAAGTCCATAACCTGCAGCAGAACCGGGATTTATGCTTCCCGCCTGAATCTGTGCTGCATCTCCGTTCCAGTGTTCACCTACTGTATAGCCTAAAGTTCCCCAATCTTGACCTTTTGTTCCGTTTTTAGCAGCAGATTCCTTTATTGCAGTACGAATTTCATACCAATAATTATGACCACCTGTATTACAATTTTTTCCACCATCACCAAGCCCAACTTGATAGCATTGGTCAAAACGCCAACCGTCAATCTTATATTTTTCTATCCAATATTGAGCAACTTCCTTGTAATAATCCAAACTGTCAGGATATTTTACAGGGTTACTTCCGCCTGATGGATATTTCCCATTTGGAGAAGGTTTGCTTACTCCGGTATTTCGATGGTGACCAAATACACCGTCAAGAATTACATACATATCTTTTTTGTGTGCAGCCTCAACTAATTCTTTAAACTTGTCATTTCCGCCAAACTTATCATCAACATTAAAATAATCACTACAAAAATAACCTGTTGAATCCAGTTGATTATTTCCATCTGATTTAAAAATCGGTGTCATCCAAACTGCATTCATTCCTAAATCTTTAATATAATCCAATGCATTGATTATTCCCTGCAAATCTCCGTTGTGAGGTCCCGGTCCATATCCAGTACCATAACCAACACTTGAATCACCGTCTTGGAATGAAGAAACCATTACCTGATAAATACGAAGTTCATTCCAATCCCCGGTCAGTCCTCCAACAGATGTATTTGAAATTGTTATGCTTCCGTTTACAGGTGTAGTTCCGGCAGCATTACTAATACTTCCTGTTACTTTCAACGTTGTTTCTGTGCTTGTAAAATCACTTACATTAAAAGTGTTGTCACCTACAGTTAAATTCTTGCTTACAGAACCGATTGTTATTGAACCGCTTGTCAAAGCAGTCGAACTTGTAACTGTTATTGTAAAACTTCCGCCGACTTTTGCAGATGAAGGAATATTGATTTTAGGCGGCTGAGGCAATTTGGAAATGTAAGTTGAAGATTCAGCCCCATTTTTTGTAATCTTATAAGAACCTTTCTTTGTTATTTTAATATCACTTTCACATAATTTATCATCATTACCTTTTGTAATCAGCAGATTTACACTGTCAGCATCTTCAAATTCAAAAATGTAATAATCATCATAAGTATCATCCATTGCCACGCCGGGCCAAGATGGTGCAGTATAACTTGCATTTGAGCATAGCCAATAATAAATATATTTGTATCCCAAAGATTTTTCTACTTGAATTTGAATTCCGTCAAAAGTACTTTGACTTTGAATTGTAATTACAGATGTTGCAACTGATGAAACTGAATATCCTGCTTTTACCGCAATTGCTTTCACTGTAGTCGTTGTACTTACAGGAAAACTGCCGGCATATTTTGTACTGGATTCTGTCGGTTCGCTTCCGTCAATAGTGTAGTAAATATCGGCTCCGCTTGTTCCGCATGTGATTGTTACATTTTGAGCAGCTGAAAAAGTACCTGTTGAAGGAGTTATCACAGGTTGTTCTGTCTGATTTTGAGTAACATTCAACGTGTACACAGCAGACGCAATATTGCTTTTCAAACCATCTTTAACCGCAACTGCTTTTATTGTATATGTTCCGCTTGAAGTTAAAGATATTTCACCTGAATATTTTGTACTTGATTCTGTCGGCTCGCTTCCGTCAGTAGTGTAATAAATACTTGCACCGATTGTACTGCATGAAATCGTAACATTTACAATACTGCTGTAAGTTTTTCCCTCCGGATTAAAAACCGGAGTACTTACTGTATCTTTTTTGATCTCAAAATTTACCGCAGCTACAGATGACTTTTTGTTGCCTGAAATTACAATTGCTTTCAATGTATAACTTCCTGCATCACTCAGTGTAACCGCACTTTCATATTTCCTTGAAGAAGCTGTAGGTGTGCTTCCGTCCAACGTATAATAAATACTGCCTTCAGATGCTTGATTGAATATTTCAATTTTAACATCACTTGTATAAATTGAATTTTCAGTTACTCCATTTATAAGTGGTGCTTTCAGCAAATTTGAATCTACTGTATAACTTGCAGTTTTTATATCAGAAAGGATTTGCTTTCCGTCGATTACCAAATAAGCATAAGCTTTTACTGTCATTGTTTGGTCGATTGAAACACCTGAATTATAAAAATTACTTGATAAAGTCGGATTTGATCCATCGGTTGTATAATAAATCGCTGAAACAGAAGAGTTGCATGTAATATTCAAAATATCACCTGTCGCAACAGTGTTTCCATCGGGCAAACTGAAAATCAACGGAGTTAATTTAGTCTGCACCGGATTAAATGATACGTCTTTAGTTTCGCTTTCTGTATCAACAGTTGATGTATAGCTAAAATATTCAATACCTTGATTGTCTTGAAATAAAAAAGTAAACGAATAAGAGCCGCTTTTTGATAAAGTATATGAAAAAAATTCTCCGTTCTTATAATCAAGAATCTTATCATCCTGACTTGCAGCGCATTTTACAACAACTTTTGTTATTTCCTGCGGAAGTTTTCCCACTACGGAAAAATTGATTGTCGGAGTTTTGCTTTCAATATCAAAATAAAAAGCCTGAATTAAACGCTTCATTGAAACTTCTTTTTCAACATAAAACAATGAACTGCCGGCTGCATCAAGAGCCGTAACCCTGATAATATAACTACCGAAAGCTATAGAAGGAAATTTCACCTGAGATTCTGTAGTATTTTCTGATTTAACCGCTTTATTATTCTGCATTAATTCTACTTTCCAACCGCCGTCAGGTGCAAAATCATTTGCTGAACGCAAAATTACCGTCAGCACCCCTGTCGCAGCGGAAGATGATGAATTATTATTGTTGTTGCTGTCACCACGGTCTGCTGTACAGGCAGTAATAAGCAGCAGCATAACAAAAACCGAGAAAAAAACTTTTCCTATTTTTTTCATATCTGGCTCCTAAAATTTATTATTTTTGGGAGATTCAGCAAGTTAGATACCAGTAAATCAGCTTTCATGTAAGAAGATATGGGCTGTCTGAAAAGAATAATAAACTAAGGGACAGACCTGTATCCTATTTTGGAATCAGGGTCTGTCCCTACTGAAACTAACACATCTGATAATCAAAGCTTTTTTATAAGGCACAACAGAAACGCTTTCATCATTTCCAAAGCATTTTCCTGAACTGCAAATAAGTTGTCTTTCTCGGAATGAATATTTTGCCATACAGCCGGGAGCTGATCTGCCTGCTTTACATAATTTTGCGCCTGATAATACGGAATTGCACCGACTACAGTTCCGGATAACCCAAAAACTTTCGCACTTAACATATCTGTTGAAGGTAGTTTTAACTGTACTGTCCGGAAATTATCGGCTTGCGCAATCTCGAATATTTTCCTATTTAATTCAACATCTGTCATAACGCTGCCGCTCTGTGATGCTACATAAACAGCGTCACCTATTCCCAAAAGTTCAGTTACAATAACGTGGCGAATGTTTTTTTTATCAGCATATTTACTCAAATACATAAAAGAACCGACATGTGGCATAATCTGCTGCAATTTGTCCGGAGTTGTCAACGGCGACAAAGCCCCAAGCAGCTCTTCGTTATCGGTAAAAACAAATCGTATGTTATGTGCAAATGTCTGACCTGCGATAATTTTAGCCAATGCCAGCAGTACGGCAACCGATGAAGTATTGTCATTTGCACCTTCGTTTGTTTTCAAAGAAATATCATGATGTGCAAAAAAAATTATATCCTGCTTAGCATTGTCATTCGACACCGAAAACTCAATATTTTTCTGACCATCGAAATATTCCTGAATCGTAAAATGCAGCCCCAGTGAAGCCAAATATTCAGAAATATACCGCGTTCTGTCTCTGCCGCATACTATAAGTTCTCTTATAATGTCTTTTATTTTCATAGCCTTCCGACGCACTCATTAAACACACGTCCTCGATGAAATTCATTCTGAAACAAACCGAAGCTTGTGCAGCCGGGAGAAAGCAGTACAACGTCACCGGCTTTCAGTTTTGCCGTCATATCGGAAAAAACATCTTCTAATGACGACGCCTCGATTACATCATTTCTGGAAATAACGCTCTTAATTTTGTCTGTTCCGCTTCCTTTCAATAAATAAATCAGTCTGGGTACATTTTCGATTTCCTTTATGCAGGAAAAATCTAAATTTTTATCTGTTCCGCCGCCAATCCACACCAACGATTTTGCATCAACACTTTTCACCGCACACACAGCCGCTTCAGGAATTGTAGCTGTCGTATCATTAATGAAAGTTATATTATTCCACTCTCTGATTTTTTCCATTCTAAAAGGAACTCCGTGAAAACTTTCAATTCCCTTTGATAAAACTTTTTCATCAAGACCAAGTGCCAAATAACACAATGCAGCAGCAGACAATAAATTATTGCGAATATGCTCACCGCGAACCTGAATTTTATCTTCACAGAACAATGGAACATCAAGACAAAAGCCGTTTCCATTATCAAAATAAATATCTGCCCCATCACTTTTTTCACCGAAGCAGAATTTCTTCTGACCATTGCAAAACAAATCTTTCTTAATGTAATTATCTTTTGCAGGAATCAAAAGCAAGTCGCCCTTACGCTGATACTTTGCCGCAATTAATTTGTCCGCAAGATATTTTTCCATTGAATGATAATAATTTTGGTGGTCATGCATTAAATTGGTAAAAATCACGTAAGGAAATCGAACATTTGCTTTTGCCAATTCCAAATCTCTTAGCTGCCAGCTTGATAATTCCAGCACAACAAGTGATTCTTCATTTAATTCATCCAAAAACGAAAGCGGTGAAATTGAAATGTTTCCGCCTAAAAAACAATTTTTTGTATATGCACTCAAAATTGAATACAAAACAGAAACCGTTGTGGATTTTCCTTTGCTTCCTGTCACTGCAAAAAGTTTTTCAGTCGGACAATTTTCCATAAATATAGACAAATCGCTCAGAATCTCTGCACCATTACCGACCGCAACTTTTATATATTCGTTTTCAGGTGAAACTGCCGGACTTTTAACTACAATATCCGCTTCGGCAAAATCTTCAATATTATGCTTCCCCAAAACATAAGTCACATTTCCACCGAGATTTTCAAGTTCCGCAATCGACGGAGCAAGTTCGCTCTCACTTTTTAAGTCGGTAATCTTAATCGGAATTCCGCGCTTGATAAAAAAAGCTGCAATTCCGGTTCCGCCATTGTTCAATCCAAGCCCTTGTATCAGAATTTTTTTACCTTTTATTCGTTCTAAAAATTTATCTGACTTATTTTTCATAACTTTGCTCCTGCAATTTAACGCATTTCTATACCACAATTTTGAATCAATGAACAGAATTCTATTAAACTAGACAAAGAATATAAATAATGTTACTGTTTTGAACTACTAAAAAAACAGCAATAAGAGAAGGCTGAACAATGGACATTAAATCAACTATTGAAACTGTAAAAGGATTCCCAAAAGAGATTGCAGAAATCGCAAAAGAACTCGATAAAGCAGGAAAATTAATGATTCTGGGTCATAAAAATCCGGATATGGATTGTATCGGTTCGCAGGTATCGCTTGCTTTGGCAATGAGAGAGCGTGGGAAAGAGATCATTATTTACTCTAACGGACCGTTTCACAGTTACATGAAAGATTACGAAAAACTATACACAAACAAAGTAGAAAATATTGATGATATAGATTTATTTGTTGTTGTTGATACGTCATCTCTTAACCGTATTGATGTTGATTTTGAACTGCCTTTGGAAAAAGTAATTGTTTTGGATCATCATGTTACGAATGAAAATTTCGGAAAAGTAAATTATATCGATTCCGACCTTATTTCAGCTACAGAAATAATTTTTATGCTGCTTGTTTTTATGGATTACTCGTTTGACCAAAATAAAACCGTCGTGCAGATATTGCTGGACGGAATTTTATCCGACAACGGTTACTACAAACACATCAGATCCGACAAATATATGTCACTGATTTTTACATATCTGCTGATTTCCAAAGGGGCAAATCCTAAGGAAACATACGACAAAATATATGTGAACAATAGCATTGATGAAATAAAACTGCTTGGAAAAATACTAAACAGAATAGATTCTTTAAAAAACAACCAAATCATTTATACATATCAGACTGACAATGATGAAAACGGTTTAGTACATGTAAGCTCAGCTTTATTGTTCCAGCAAATGACTTCAATAAAAACCGGAAAAATCTTTGTTTACTTCAAAGTTAATGAAGCAGAAAACAAAGTCATCATCAGTATGCGCTGCTCTCCGGAATACGATGTCGGTTCCATTGCCAATTCTTTCGGCGGCGGAGGACATAAAGTTGCCGCAGGTGCTACAATCCCCGGCGATTATGAAACCGTTAAGAAAAAAGTTCTGAATAAAATCTTAGAAGTTTATTTCTCATAAACGGCTGTTCCATGAAAAAATTATTTATAAACGACACTTTGGACTTAAGCAATTCTGCGTTTATCGACGGTGATGACTACATGCACCTTACACGGTCATTAAGAATTCGTGTGGGAGAAAATTTTGTAATAGAAGATTCTTTGGGGAAAGAATACAACTGCAAAGTTGTTTCAATAAACTCAAAACTTATTGAAATGAAAGCTATTTCTTCTTTTGAAAGAAAGCATTCTAAAAATTTTGAAATAACGCTCTATTTCCCAATTTTAAAAGGTGACAAAACGGAACTGGTTCTACAGAAAGCCACTGAAATCGGTGTGGATAATTTTGTTCCGATAATCACAAAAAACACCGTAATACAGTTAGACAAACAAAATAATAAGTTGAAACGTTGGCAAACTGTTTTAAAAGAAGCCGCAATGCAGTCCGGACGAAAAGGAATTCCGACAATCAAACCAGCAGCCGCAATAAATGAAATTCCGGCAATACTTTCAAATGAATGCGGTTTTATAGGCTGTTTCGACGGAATTCGCTGGAATGATTACGAAAAAAATTTTGCAAATATAAAAAATACAGCAGTAATCATTGGACCAGAAGGCGATTTTACACCGGAAGAAGTTTCTTGCCTAAAGGACAAAGGCTTTACAGCAATAAACATCTCTGATAATATCCTGCGAAGCGAAACAGCATGTATATTTTTTGTATCTGTTTTGTCAATGTTTCAATAATGAGGAGTACTAAATGCCAAGATTAAAGCTTCTTGGAGTCAACGTAGATATAATGGAAGAAGACGAAATGATGCATGAAATCTGCCGTCTTTCAAAACAGGATCATCCCACAAGAATAATTCTTTTGGACAAACGCCTGCTTATGAGTGCAAAATGTCACAAAGAACTTTTCAATATTATCAATAGTGCAGATTTAGTTATTCCTGTATCGAAAAGTATCAGACGAGGTTTAAATTTTTTAAGTAAAAAAGCCTACTCCGTTCTGCCGGCGTATCGTCAGCCGATATTGTCACATTTTTCATTTGCCATTCACTTGCTTTCATACTTCACTGAAATCGGACAAAGCATATATCTTTTAGGCGGTACAAAAAAGCTGATAAAAGGTGCAGAAAAAAATGTAAAAGATTCATATCCCGGTATAAAATTAATGGGAACTTATCATACGAAATACAAAAAAGATTTTGAACAAAAACTGCTTACTTCAATTTATAAAATCGCACCTAATCTGTTGTTAATCAGCAAAAAAAGCCCAAAAGCAGAATATTGGCTGTCAAAACAAAAATCAAAACTGCCGAACGGCGTGTCTGTGGTAATAGAAGATTTCATTTATGAAATAGGAGAAAAAGTTATAAAACCAACGGACAGATTACGTTATTCCATTGGGAAAAAAATAAAACACTTCTTTGCTTTTCCTTCGGCTGCTATCCGCCACTTTTTGTTTATACTTTATTTGATCAACTACAAAATATTTAACTTGGAAAATAAAGTAAAAAAAGAGAAGCACAAAAAGGAAAAAGTAAAATTTCCAAAAGAAGATAAAAACAGAAAAATCAGCGTTACTGATAAAAAGAAAAAGTAGCTGCAAAAAAAATTAAGCTATAACATCGAAATTATTTTTATTGTTATCCTCAGCAGCCTGCGTTTTAGGAAGTTTCTGTTTCGATATGAAAAATGGACACTCTCTGCCGATAGAATCTTTGACCGTTTTATACGGAAGTATTCCGTTACAGCGCAGTTGCCACTTTTGGCATAAGTAAATTAATGAATTACCAAAACTTAAACTGCGCTTCAAAAAATTGCATTTATAGCAGGAAACGTGGTTATCATTATTTCTCATTTGAATATTTTTGGACTATAGATTCATAATAAGAAATACATTTTCCTACATATTTCCTTTTATCGGAATACGAACCATAGAAAAATGAACGCTTAAAACCGTACACAACAATATCTTTAAATAATTTTTCCGTAAGATTAAAATTATCAGTCATCAACTTTAATTCTTTGCAAACACTGGTATTGGAAACCAAACGATTATCAGTGCAAATTGAAACAGAAAGGCGTTTATCCAACATTTTGGAAAGAGAATGCTCCTTTATGCTTTTCAGTTCCGGCATTGTCTGCAAATTACTTGTCAAACAAACTTCTACTGTAATTCTGGAATCCGCTAAAAAATTAGCCAACCGTGATATATACAGTTTCTTATCGTCAATCAACGGATCTATTATTTTATCTTCCCTGAATAACTGCAAACCGTGTCCAATTCTGTCCGCATGACAAGAAGTTACGGCTGAAAAAATTGATTCCGGACCGGACGCTTCTCCGGCATGAACTGTTTTATGCAAAAAATGCTGATGTGCATAATCATAAGACTGTTTGTGTTCATCTGCTGGATGCCCCCACTCGCTGCCGGCAATATCAAATCCTACAATCGGAATATCCGACTCATCACGCAGCTTCACAGCTGCCTTTGCTAATTCCAATGAAGCCAAACTTATGCATTCTTGTTCTGATGAGTACTTATGCACTTTGAAAAAATTCTTATAATAAGAAGATGAATCCGCATTACAATATCTCATTGCGCAAATAATTAATCCGTACCGAAATTCAGGCTCTTCTTCACTTAGGTTCATATTAATTTCTTTAGATGCAATTTCCAATCCCCGATTTATGCTCTTAACAACATCTTCAAAAGAAAGCGAATCATTCATGTGAAGCTGCGGCGCAAACCGTACTTCTACATATCTGACACCTTCCAAGAAATTATCAAAAGCAAATTCGTAAGCTATTCGCTCAAGAGCTTCCGAAGTATCCATTACCAGTCCGGTATAAAAAAAACCTTTTAAATATTCATCCAAAGACTCATATTTATCTTTAAAAACAAGCTCTCGCATTCCGTCTTCAGTATAAGACGGCAATTTAACATTCTTTTGTTTCGCCAAATCAATCAGTGTTGAAAGCCGCAAAGAACCGTCAAGGTGAACATGTAGATCTGTTTTGGGAATCTCAAGCAAGAAATCTTCTTTTGTCAACATACCAACCTCCGATTTAATTAACAAAATATTCTTTTAATACAGAATGAAACAGAGTATTAATTTTACCTACAAAATCTTCATACTTAATTCTCGGCGAAACTCGAAAACTTACAGCTCCCGGATGACCGCCTCCACCACAGAAATCATCATCAAACAAATCAATTAACAAAACATCCAGCTGCCTAAGATCCAAGTCGTGAAAAGCTGCCGAGCGGCGAATTTTAACCATATATTTCTCTTTTTTACTATCAAAGTAGACAAAAATACCGACTTTACCAGCTTTTTCCGGCAGCAAATTTACCAAATCGTCGGAAACATCTTCCAGTGAACAAAACAAATTTGGCTCGGTCAATAAATTGTCCGTTTTGCCGACATTCGGAAATATCAACAAACCTAAACCGTTTTGAAACTTGCCGGTTTTCATTATTTTTTCAATCACGATAGACTTAGCTTTGTTCTTTTTTGTTATTACATCAAATATTTCTGCCGGAGTTCTGAAATTGCCGGATTCTTCCCAAGTAAGTTGATTCAGCCGCTCTGTCAGGATTTCAAACCAATTCCTTTCATCAGCAATAAGACAAAATTTTCCCAGTTGCGTATCAGAACAAATTCCTGTTAATAAAGTCAGCACAATATTGCGCGGAAAATATTCATCCATATCAATAAAATTTGCCGCAGCCTGTGTTCCGCATTCCCAGAAAAAATCTGCAATTATATCGCAGCATGAATTTGCACATTTAAATAATGGTACTGAATCAGGATAAACAATTTCACTGTCATTACCGAAATGATGATCCATTTCAATAGACTCTTTCTGTTTATAAGAATCAAAGACTGCATTTATAACATCAAAATTCGGCAGTAATTTCTTATTCGGAGTATCAAGAATTACAAACACATATTCCTTGCTTTCCAATTCAGTTTTTAGTTCATCCAAATCTGAAATAACCAAAACATGATTATAATCAGCAATTTTCAGTAAGAAATCGTAGCTTTCATCTTTTTCCAGAGGAAAATAAATCAATGTGTTCTTTTTAATACGCTTCAAATAAAGTACAAACGACAAACTGGCACACACAGAATCAAAATCTGGTGAAAAATAAAAAAAGAAGTTATCTCTTTTATCAATTAATGCCTGAATCTTTCCTGCATTACACGAAAATTCTTCTCTGCTAAAATTTGTTTTATCCATTTTATTCTTCTATTCTCATTTGATATTCCTGTTATAACAAAAAAACTGCCTAATAAGTCGTCGTTATTATCAAATTGAACAGCCTGCATTTCGTATTAACACTTTTAATTAGGCTTGTCACGTTCACTTATAAATAACAAAACTTATCAGGCAGTTTTTTAAATTTTCAGTATCCTTTCAGATACTCTGCTGCATCATTAATAAAATTGGCAATTCTGTTTAACGGAATAATTCTGTCTACTTTACCTGTTTTTATTGCGCTGCTCGGCATTCCAAATACAACGCAAGATTCTTCATCCTGTGCTACTGTAAATCCGCCGGCATCTTTTATTTCCGCAATTCCTGCCGCACCGTCGCTTCCCATTCCCGTCAAAATCACAGCCAATACTCGATCTTTGTATTCAGTTCTGACAGAACGAAATAATACATCCACACTTGGCTTATGCGCATTTTCCGGTTCACAGTCATCAACAACAATTTTTCCGCCGATAACTCTCATTTGATGTCCGCCCGGTGCAATATAAACTTTGTTGGGAACAACAGAGTCATTATTCACGCCCTCGACGATTTCCAATTCGGACAAAGAATTCAAGCGAGCTGCAAAACTTTTTGTATACATTTTCGGCATGTGCTGAACTACAAAAATCGGAACTCCTATGTCTTTCTTTAATTTAGGAATAATTTCTGTAAGTGCCACAGTTCCGCCGGTGGATGAACCTATACAAATTGCGTCTATAGGCTGATTTCTGACTTTAGGAATATCGAAAGAAGGTAATCCGCCAACCACCGGGAAACCGTCTTCTTCTGCTACATCTTTAAATTTGTTTTTATGGAATTTAAAGTTGGCAAACGTTTTGATTTTCTCAATCAGCACACTTCTTAGGAAATTCAAATTATATTCAAGCTCATTATCTTCAGGTTTTTGAATATAATCAACAGCTCCAATCTCAAGTGCCTGCAAAGTAATATCTGCACCGTCATGTGTAAATGAACTTACCATAATTACCGGCTTAGGATTATTCTTCATTATATACCTAAGAGTATCAATGCCATTCATTTCCGGCATTTCAATATCCAAAGTAATTATATCAGGATTCAGCAAATCCAATTTCTTTACCGCTACAGCACCGTTAGCCGCAAATCCGACATATTCCAGATCGGAATCCGACTCTATAATATTTTTCATTACCTCACGATAAATCGGAGAATCATCAATAACAAATACTTTTATTTTATCCATATCAATATAATAATTTACTTCAAAGCTTTTTCTATAGCAGATAAAATTCTTTCCGGCTTAAACGGCTTTACAATAAAATCTTTTACACCGGCTTTTATCGCTTCTACAATCAATTGCTGCTGTCCCAATGCAGAACAAATAATAATTTTTGCTGATTTATCAAAATCAAAAATTTTATGCATTGCATCAAGACCGTTCATATTAGGCATTGTAATATCAAGAATGATAACATCCGGTCTAAGCGTTTCATAACGTTCAATAGCCTCAATACCGTCACTTGCTTCACCCACAATTGTATAACCTTTTTCTTCCAATATTTCCCGTTGAACCATTCTCATAAAAGAAAGGTCATCTGCTAAAACTATTTTTGCTCCCATGTTTTCTCCTTAATAAAAAAAGAATTAATCATTAATTACGAATGTCATTAAACATATCTGTTATTTTCTTTAAGTTATCATCATCGTTCGGCACAGCTTCTTTTTTGTCGCCGGTTTCAGAATTTTTTGTTTCCGATTCTGCCGTTTTTTTATCTCCAGTATTAGCATTACCTGCTTCTGCGTGATTCAGATTATCATATAAACTTGATAACGTAAATGCTTCATCCACTCCGTCACCGTTTAAATCATAATCATGAGCAAGCTTGTTAATTTCTTTCAATGTCGCATTTACCAAAGTGCTTGTATCAAGTACCAAAACAATGCGTCCGTCACCTAACACCGCAGCACCGGCAACGCCTTCGTTATTTTTCAGGACATCATCCAGTCCTTTAATAACTATATCTTGATCTCCCATTAAATTATTTACTATAAGACCAATGCGCCGTTTTTCAAAAGAAACGACAACCACATAAACATCTTCATCATCTTTTTTAACTCGCTCCATACCCACAAGATCTGAAAGCTGAATAACGGCAAGAGTTTCATTTCTTAAATTATAAACTTGGTAGTCATCAAACTCTTTAATTTCAGAACGGTTAATCTTTAATGTTTCTTCAACAACACTGATAGGAATAGCAAAGATATTTTCATCTACATTTACAAGCAATGCTTCAACAATTGTAGTTGTCAAAGGCAGAACTATAGTAAATTTTGTGCCTTCACCGACTTTTGTGGAAATATCAATTCGACCACGCAGCTTAACAAGTTCCGTTTTTACAACATCCATTCCTACACCACGTCCTGAAACCGAACTGATTTCTTTTTTAGTACTGAAACCCGGCGCAAAGATAAAATCATAAATTTCCTGAAGCTGCATTCCTGCCAACTGTGCAGGAGTAACTATTCCATTTTCCAAAGCTTTATTCTTGATTCCTTCTACATTCAAGCCGTTTCCGTCATCTTCAACTTCAATATAAATATTAGAACCTTCTTGATAAGCTTTTAATATTACATGACCTTCACGATTTTTTCCTTTTCTTTCACGTTCATCCGGAGCCTCAACACCATGATCCACACTGTTACGAATTAAGTGCGTCAAAGGTTCGGCTAAATGTTCAATTACTGTTTTATCAATTTCTGTATTTTCACCAATAATTTCCAAATGTATATTTTTATGCAGAGAATTCGCCAAATCTCGAACCATTCTTGGAAATTTTGAAAAAATAGTACCGACCGGCACCATTCGCGTCTGCATCATTTTCATCTGCATCTGATCAGAAATTCTTTCCAGTTCAGATGTTGCGTCCTCAATTTCTGCTTTTAATTCCTGAATAGAAGAACTGTCTGTAATTTTATCTGAAATTTGCATAAATCTGGAACGATTAATAATCAATTCACCAACGAGGTTAATTAATTCATCCAATCGTTCTGTATCTACACGTATTGTCTGCTTTTGAACTATTTTTTCTCCGGCTCCCGGAGCTTTTGCCGGTGCAGCCTTAGCTGGAGCTGCTTTTGCTGCCGGTTGCGGTTTGTTGTCTTCTGCAACCTGCTCTTCCATTTTCTGCTTTGCTAAATCCTCAGCCCAAGCTTGTTCCAATTCTTCAGCTTTTTGAATTTCATCAGGCGAAAGCAAATCATTTACACCTATCGCAACCTTTAAGCTTATTTCATTAATATCCAGTCGATCTATCTGATCTACATCAGCGCATTCTTTCAAATCATCAATCGAAACCGTAGACAAAACATAAAGTGCCACTTCACCGAATTTCGCATCTTCGGTTTCTGTTTCTATATCCGGAACAGTTTTCAATACTGTTACTGTATTTTCAAAATTATTGAAAACAAGGTAAGCTCTCGGATATTTCATATCGCAGTCATCTTCTATATGGAAAACGACTTTGTATAACTTCTCGCCCTTTTCGATAGATTCTTCAATCTGGCTTTTCTCAATATCGGAAAATTCTACATCCAAAGATTTCAGCGTTCCCATATTGACACGCATTACAGTTCCGTCACCTTGTTGTTCAGGCTCTTCTGCTTTTTCAGGTTTAGGAAGATCTGCTGCTTTAACAGAAGGTGCCGCAGAAGTCGGAGCCGCATCTTCATTCAAAATCGCCAACAAAGGATTAACAACATCTGTAATATCAATGCTTTCTTCATCTTCACCGTTTTCAACTGCCGACAAACATTTCATAATTCTGTCAAATGCAGCAAAAAGAGAATCCATTATTTCTGTATTTACTAAAAGAACGTTGCGTCTTACTCGTTCAAAAATATCTTCCATTTTATGTGCTAGAGTAGAAATTTTTTTATACCCAACTAATGCTGATTCACTCTTTATTGAATGTGTAAGACGAAAAATTTCATTTATTACATCTGTATCTTCAGGAGAATTTTCGAGATCCAGCAATCTTTGATTTAAGGTCTCTAAAAGTTCTTTTACCTCTTCCAGAAAAGCTTCCAATATTTTTCTTTCATCAATATCTACCATTGTTGAAAATCTCCTTCTAACAATTTATCCGTTGCGGCTTTATTCATCATTCTTTGTAATACACGGGTGCTTCTTGAATTTTCTTAAACTTAAATCCTGAATCCATAAAGTATAATGACTCTGCATGTCCCAAAAAGAAGTAGCCTTCATGATTTAAAGCATTAAAAAATTTAGCAACAACTTTAGTCTGATCTTCTTTATTGAAATAAATCATTACATTTCTACAAAAAATAATGTCATATTTTTTATCGGTAGAATCATGAATAAGATTAAATCGAAAGAAATTTACTGAGTGACGAATTTCTTCATCGATGAGATAACTTTTGTCACTCAATTTCTTGAAATATCTTTTGATATAACTAGGATCTGTTTCCCTGAATTTTTTATCATCATAAACACCGTGAGCTGCCGAATTCAGCACTTCCGTATTTATGTCGGATGCGTCGATTCTGATATACTTACGATTTAAATATCCGCGCTCCTTTGCCAACATTGCAATCGTATAAGGTTCTTCGCCAGATGAGCACCCCGCACACCATATATTCAAAGGGAAATGACTTCTGCTGATAAACTCTGGAATTATTACATCAAATAACGCTGTAAAGTGAGGATTATGACGAAAAAAGTAAGTTTCATTTGTAGAAATACCATTTATTACTTCAATAATTTCTTCTTTATTCTCTGAAACCACATAATCATAATAATCATCGAAAGATTTCATTCCTAACTCTTTTACCCGTTTTGACAAGCGATTAGAAAGCAATGTAATCTTTGAGTCTTTTAAGTAAATTCCGGAAATGCGATGAATTAATTCGGCAAATTTCTGAAATTCTTCCGAAGAAATTTTTTCATTTCCCATTTAAAACTCCGTCATTCCCATCTTTATTCTTCAATTACAATGTCTTCCTCACTCTGAAGGATTCTTGTAATATCAAGAATAATGATTAATTTGTCTTCAAGCTTTCCGATTCCATTAATAAATTCAGCTTTCAGACCGGAAACTGTAGGCAAGGAAAGTTCTATTTGAGATTGATTTAAAGTCACTACTTCCGCAACAGAATCTACTATTAAACCAAATTGTCTTTTTTTAACTTCAACGATAATTGTTTTAGTTTTTTTGGTATATTCAATTTTCTCCATACCAAAACGCTTTCTTAAATCAATAACAGGAATAACATTACCACGTAAATTAATCACGCCCTCAATATATTTAGGAGCTTTAGGCACTACAGTAATTTCTCCCATCTTTTTTATTTCAAAAACATTTTCAATAGGAATACCGTAATTTCCTTTTCCCAATGCAAAAAGAATCAGTTGTCGTTCATTATTAGAAGTAGCTGAAGTATTTTCACTCATTTCAAGTCCTCCAAGTTTATTATCCCTATCGGATTCAACCAACTAAAAAATTAAAATTTATCATCCATGTTCATAACATTAAGCAAAACTTCAAACTCTCCGTCAGGAAGAGCCAATATTTTTTTTATTTCCGAATTCGATATTTTTTTCTCCGACAAAAATCGGATTTTCCCTAACAAATCCATTTTCTCAATTTCTTTTTTCAACCTTTCAATATCTTCTCTGCTTAAAAGATTATTTTCTGATGTTTGATTTTTCTTTCTGTAACCAGCTAATATTTTGTCCGGAGAAATATTTTGCCTTGCAGATACCGAAACTCTATCGGTATCACGGTTTTCTGCACTTTTATTAAACTCCACTGCCAACAAAGCTTCAATTTCTTTTATTTTTACATCAGCTTTTTCTATCAGTTTTTTCAAATCTTCTACTTTTACTTCTATTACATTGCAGTTGTTTAATGTTGCATCATTTATGCTTCGCATGAAATTATTAAGTTCTTTTCTTGTACTATCAAGCACAGTTTTGTTCAAATAGCGAGAATCAAATTTCTGTTTAAAAACAAAATACGACACTGTTAAAATAAGAATATTGACAAACACAATAATAATATTAAAAAGCACCATATAAAATTATCCCACAGTATCGATTTTAAAACCGACTCCGTCTTCTCTCAAAACGGTATTATCTGCTACTGCATTCTCATTATCTTCCGTATCATCTGCTTCTGATTTATTGTTTTTTTGTCCTGAATTTTTATTTTTATTTCTGTCGTTTGTTTTTTCCAATCTATCTAGGTCTTTTAATTCACGAACATCTTCAATATTTTTCTCACGCTCTTTCTTTAGTAAATCAGTCACATATTCTTGTTTTAAAATTTCCTGCTCTTTAGAAAGAACTTCCTTTTTAGAAACACTGTTAATCTGCATAAAATTTGTTTGAAGATCGAGTGGATTAACTGCCATAAAAGCCTTCCGAAATTAAAACTTTACTTTTTTTCATCTTCTTTCTTTTCTTCAACATATTGAATTGCATTAACTTCCTCATGCTCTAAAATAAATTGAATTTTCTTGTATTCGGTTCTTATCGGCAGCATAGAATTTTTAATATAAATCTTAACTTGCGGATAAACAATTTTTGTCGCAATTACAGAACCTTTTCCTTTCAACATTGCAAGATATTGATTAAGCTCTCCGATAACAACTTCCATCTTTTTAATGACATCATTTAAGTGATTGATTTCTTCACTCAAGTTTTTATAAATTTCCTCTTTCTCTTTAGGGAATTTATCTCTCATTTGTTTTCTTAGATTTTGAAGTCCGCTAAAGTTTACCTGAACTTCTTCCAATTTTTTATATGCAGCTTCTTGTTCTGCAACAGCCTCCATTAATTCCTGACGTTTTTTAGGGTCAATACCTACTTCAATAATAGTTTCGGTACCGGACATAGAACCTATAGTTCCTGACTTTATAGTTTCCCCTGCACGCAAATCCCCACCGACTATTGTCGCACGCTTTCCTACGCAGCAAATTTCACGCGTCGCATCAACATAAGACTGCATTATAGCATCTTGAACATAAACGCTGTCTCCGACTTCGACTTTGCTTACCTGCTGGATAAACTTAGCATAAAGACATTCGCCTGCTTTAATGTAAGCTTCATCTTTACCCATAATTCCCTGACTTACAGTAATATTTCCTTTTGCCTCAAGTCTGCATTTACCGACAGAACCTTTAATTTCAATATTGCCTTCTGCTGTGATATTAAAGTTATCTTCCACACTTCCAGTAACAATAACATTACCAAGAAATGAAATATGTCCCGTTTTCAAGTTTACATCGCCTTGAACAATATAGATTTCATCAACATTCACCTTGCCTGCCGTAAAATTTACTTGACCATTTGTTAATGCGATAATACTAAGTCCATCTTCCGAAACTTTTGTATTTTTTCCTTCCTGCAAAACAAGATCTTTACCGGGTTTATTATAAATAATTTCTCCGGTTACAGTTCTGCCCGGTTCCCCGACTGTAGCTTGATTCTTTGTAGCTAAAACCTGTCCGGCAGTAACGTTTTGAATATTATTCATACTTTTGAAATCTATTTGACCATTATTTTGTTCATAGAATTCTTTCTTTTTTGAAGTTTTGAAATGGTAGGTTACCGACGCATCTATTCCGTTTATAACTTTAATTCCTTCGGCAATCAATATAGGCGTATCATATTCGGGATAATCCAGAATCTTTGCTATGACATCATCCTTTATGCCGACAATAACGTCGTGACTTTTTAATATGCTGCGAATCTGTTCTACATCCAAATCATATCCGCCCGGTCCCGGAGCACTTATAATGATATAAGCACGCATTTTAGTTTCGCTTATTTGAACATTAGCAGTAGAGTCATTGACAATGTTCAAAGGCATTTTACCTATTTTAATATACTCGCCTTCAGCCTTGTTAATAATTTCTTTTAGCGTTTTCTCGTCATATTCATTAAAACCACGAGACTCAAGCTTTTGACATACTTCCTGAATATCCACAGGAAGCCCATCTTTTACCGGAGCCGTTACTTTCAGTAAAACACCTTCTTCTGTAATTCTGACAAAAGCTTCTCCGTCCTTGCTTTGAATTGTATCTTCCAGATTTATATCAATATCACTTGCATCAGACTGTTTGTTCATATCCAGAATATCTAAAGTATTTCTGGCTTTATAAACTCTGATTTTATATTTCTTTTTTCCGAAGCCAAAAATTCCATTATCTCCGGATTCCAAAATCTCATAATCCAATTCGGATAAAGCAACATTTAACTTTGAACAAGCCTCTTCTAAAGCCGTATCCAAAGACTCGCTTTCAATCTCAATGCTTTCCAAATTAGAATCTTCTTCAATTATTTTATTAAGCATTAACCTTAGCTTTTCCATTATACTCCCCAAATTATCAGTAAAAAAATCAGGAAATTTCTTCTTTTATTTCTGCCAATTTCGCACGTAATCGAATAATTGCTTTTGTATGAAGCTGGCTCACTCTTGATTCCGTAACATTTAATACTTCACCTATTTCTTTTAACGTCAAATCTTCATAGTAATACAATATAAGCACTTTTTTCTCTTTTTCCGGCAGCTCATTAATTCCTTTTATAACAAGTTCTTTTACCGCTTCGCGCTCTACCGAAACATCTGGGTTTATGCTGGAAGGACTTTCAATAGTATCAATCATTGAGATTTTATCATCTGTACCGGGGTAAGGATTGTTATCAAGCGACAGCATTGTAGTTCCGGAAATTTTCGTCATCGTCGTATAAAATTCTCTAATGTCTATTCCCATTTCATTTGCAATTTCCTGATCTTCCGCAGTCCGTCCCGTTCTTGCCTCTACTGCATTAATCGCCTGCTCTACCGCTTTTGCTTTTTGGCGTACAGAACGCGGAACCCAATCTATAGAACGCAATTCATCATAAATAGAACCGCGTATTCTTGTAACAGCATAAGTTTTGAATTTTACATTTTTTGCGGGGTCAAATTTATCAATTGCATCCATTAATCCGAAAGAACCAAAACCAATTAAATCATCAGCTTCTAAAGTACCGGTTTTTCCTAAGTTAATTTTTCTGACAACATAATGAACTAAAGGAGAATACTTCTGAATAAGATAGTCCCTTATCTTTATATTTCTTGTCTTTTTATAATTAATCCACAGTTCTTCCTCTGGAATATCCACAAAACTATCCATTAAAAAACACCCCTCCAATAAGCTAATAACAAAAAAATTACCTTCTATTATAAAATAGAAATGCATTGTACCTAAAAGTCAATCAATAATCCAGAATAATTTAAAAAAACATTTTAATCCGTTCAGACATAAAATAAAAAAAGAGACCTTCGTCTCTTACATTGCTATTGTTTATCGTCTGCCAATCCACCCTGACGTTTTAAAATTGTTTTGATGCCCTTCGCTATATCTTCCGGAGTTGCCGCTACACCTAATTTATCTTTTATAATTTCTTCCGGCGGCAGACCCGGCGTTGTTTTCTTCATGCTGAAATCTTCATTACGAGAATCAAAGTCACCGGATTTATTTCTTAAATCCGACTCCGCAGTATCCTCTGAGTCATCTTCCAAATCAGAAAAACTTAAAGGCTTATCTGTGCTTATATCATGCAAATCACTATTTCCACTATCCACAGATGAAACCGAATCTGCTTTATCGGCAACAGTATCATCATCTTCATCACTGATTGTAAAATTAACATTCTTACCTGTTGAAGAACTTTTGCTCGATGTGTCACTTGTTTCATCTTCGTGTTTTTCCGCTAATATAGCATCCACATTTAATATCTTTGATAAAAGCAGCAGCACACCAAAAATAACTCCAAAAATAATAGCGGCTCCCACAATAGGAGAAACCAAAATGCCTACAATGCCTTTACCTTTGGAAAGGTTAATAATAAAAATTAAAAGTAATCCTATAAAAGAAAAAATACCACTTACAATAATTTTCACAAATATCCTTCCTATGTTTCACATAATAAGCTATTGAGCACCGACAAGTTTCATAACAAATTTTCTTACTCCGCCACCGCCTTCCTTGAAATCAATTCCTTCAAGACGTGATACAATATGCTTCAAACTAATGGCAGCTTTACTCTTTGGGTCAAGATGCAAAAACGGAATTTGCTTCTTTGCAGCTTGTCCAACAATAGGGTCATCGTAAATCATTCCTAAGTTTTCTACTTTAACACTTAAAAATTGTCCGGCTATATTAATTACACGTTCGGCAACTTTTCTTCCTTCTGTAATGGAAGAAACTCGATTAACAACCAATTTTAATTCCATATTCTGCGTTGCCATTTCTGTAGCTATGATTTTTATAATGCCATAAGCATCGGTAATTGCTGTAGGTTCCGGAGTAGTCACGATAATTGCCTCATCTGCGGCAATTATGAAATCAAGTACATTCTGACTTACACCTGCACCTGTATCAATAATTAAAATATCTGCGTATGATAAAACATCAAGTTCACTGATAAAATCAGAACGTTCTCTTTCACTCAAGTTAGCCAATTTAGAAAAACCGGAAGCCCCCGCAACAATTTGAATACCGTAATCCGTATCAACAATAATTTCTTCCATTGTCTTTTGTTTCTTTATTAATTGATACAAGTTAAATTTAGGAATAATTCCTAAACAAACATTAACATTCGCCAATCCCAAATCAGCATCCATAACGACTACTTTTTTACCCAACTGAGCAAAGGCAATTCCCAAATTTACCGCAATATTTGTTTTGCCTACGCCGCCTTTTCCGCTGGATACCGTAATAATTCTGGTTTTATGCTCTGAATTTCTGCGAGTATCGCCCATCATTTTTACCAAATCTTCGGCCTGATCCACCATATCATACCCCTATTCCAGATAAGTCTCCGTTTATTATCGTTCCTCCGCTTCATCATCTAAAATAAAACCGATATTTTTTTAAACTTTTTTAATTAAAATTCTAAATTTTCCAGATAAACTTCAGGTGCGAACCCGGTAATTTTCTGCATCAAGCTGCTTTTTGAAACTTTTTCGATATTCGACGGAACTTTCTGACCATTTGTACAAAACATTATTTTTTTCTTAAACTCTATCGCACAACTTAAAATACTGCCTACAGTATCGGATTCATCGTTCTTTGTAATAATAATTTGATCATAATCAAAAATAGAAAAGTTTTTAAAAATATTGCGAACTTCTTTAGGTTTTGTTGTAGCACTTATTGCCAAAACAAAATTCGGATGAATTGTTTTCAGTCGTAAAAATTCTCTCATTTCTGCCAATTTAATTCCATCCTGTTGACTTCGCCCCGTTGTATCTATCAATATCAAAGGCTCTTTTGACATCAATATTATTTTGTTTAATTCTTCGCCGGTATCCGTATATGTACACTTAATTCCGATTAATTTAGCATATCTTTCAATCTGCTCTCTGGCACCGATACGATAACCATCCATAGTCACAAACTCAACGCCTCTTTTTTCTTTCATTTTAACATTAGCCGCAATCTTAGCTAAAGTCGTTGTTTTTCCAATTCCCGTAGGTCCGATAAGTACCATGACATTTTTTTCGTTTTCTGAAAGAAGAAAATCATCCGAGCCTATTATTTTAGAAATGCAGTTTTCCAAATAATTATAAGCATATTTCTGTACTTCAAGACGGTCTTCAATTTGAGTAATCGAAAGCGTTTTGCGAATACTTTCCAGTAATTCTTCAATAAACAAATTGGAGAATTCATTGTTTCCCAATATTTCACGCAGTTCATTCAAATTTTTGGTAATAACATCGGGATTTTCCTGCTTTGAATTTTGATTACCGATTTTTCGATCTATAACACGCTCTATTTTTTCTATAAGACGCATTTCAAAGCTGCTGTCATCAGTATAATTTGCAGGTAATTGACTAGATTTAATTTCAGGCTCCGGACTACTCTTTTCATATTTCGGAACATCATTAAAATTATCCGCTTCCGGATACTTTAAGTTGTCATTTTTCTTATTCAAAATATCAAGACACTTTTGGCGTTTGAAATAACTGTCCGGAACGGAGCAGGTTAATATACATCTCGTTTTTTTCTTTCCAAACAGCCCCAGTATTCCGTCCTGAAAAACCTTTTCTTCCTTTGTATCGAGAATGAAGCAATCCTGTCCATATTTTCGCTTAGCTTCACGTGTAGCATCTTCTATCGTCGGCGCAATAATCTTATCGTAATACATTTTCCCCACTCCCTTAAATCAGTTATTTGCAATAAACTTAATTTTCTTTTTTTACTTCTTCATTTTTTTTAGGCAACTCAATTCTGCCGTAAATAGTCAACTTCAAATCTCCGGCAACTTCCTCATTGCTGATTACTGCAATATTTTTATTTACTGTACGGCAAAGTTCCCAAACAGCACGGCGAATACGTGAATTAGTAATAATTAATGCAGGAAATCCGTCGCTTTGAATTTTTACAACTGCATCTGCTATAGCCTGCTGGATTGCCCTTAATGCTTTAGGCATTAATCCGACTACCGGTTCGCCTTCTTCCGTTTCTCTGACACTCTGCGCAATCAATTTTTCTATATCAGAATCCATCAACAAAACAAACAATTCATTGTCATCTGTTTTATATTTGTTACAGATTACGCGCTTCATTCCTTGTCGAATATATTCTACAATATTGTAAAGCTTCATTGAAGGTGAACAGTCCGAAAGTCTTTCCAATATAAATGCCAAGTCTCTGATTGACACACCTTCGCGCAAAAGCAGCTGAAGTATTTTCTGAATCTGTCCTTTTTTAAACCCAAGCTCCTTAACATCAAAAACAACTGCAGAATTTTCTTTTTCCAATTTCTTCAATAATTCTTCTGTAGCTTTTCTGTCCAAAATTTCATCTGCGTGAGTCTGCACTAGATTCTGAATATGCGTTGTAATAATTGTTGTCGGATCTACAACCGTGTAGCCGAGTTCTTCCGCTTCAAGTCGCGCGTCTTCCCGTATCCAATATGCGGTAAGTCCAAAAACAGGTTCTTTTGTTTCCTCTCCGCTTATAGGTTCCAAATCATCGCCCCCCATTGCCATCAAGCATCCGGGACGGATACTTCCGCTGCCTATTTCTTGCCCACGCAGTTTAAATGAATACTGGTTCGGTTCCAATTCAATATTATCTTGAATATGAATATCCGGCATAATAATACCGATCTCAACGGCAAAATGTTTTCTCATTGTTCTGATAGAACTGATAATGCTGTTGTCCGTTTCATTGACAAGCGGAATCAATTCATAACCGATATGCAGCGTCAATTCATCAACTTTTAATAATGAATCATAATTTTCGGCATTGCTGATTTCCTTCTTAGCCGCACTCTCCTGCTCTGCTATCGCTAAATTTGCTTGCTTCTTTTTTTCGCCGGAACGCAGCTGATTGCTGAACAAAATCAACAAAACTCCCATTATAATCAGAATCAAATGAGGAAATCCCGGAAGCACTGAAAGAACCAAAAGAACAACTCCGGCAATCATATAAACTCTGTCATATCTGCTTATCTGCTGCCATAAAGTGTCACCTATAGAACTGTCGTTTCCAGATGAACGCGTTACAAGAAGACCGGTAGAAAAACTTATTAATAATGAAGGAATCTGACCTACTAATCCGTCACCTATAGTCAAAGAAATATAATTGGTCAATGCTTCATTAAACGGCTCTCCGTGAATTACAATTCCGATTATCAATCCACCTATAATATTTACAAGCGTAATAATAATACCGAGTATAACATCGCCCTGAATAAACTTGGAGGCTCCGTCCATATTTCCGTAAAACTGAGATTCTTCACTCAACTGACGGCGTTTTTCTATAGCCTGCTCTTCTGTAATTGCACCGTTATTTACTTCCACGTCAATCGCCATAAACAAGTTAGGCATTTTATCAAGTGAAAAACGCGCCGCAACTTCGGAAACACGTGTTGCTCCTTTTGTAATTACGATAAACTGCACAAGTACCAAAATTGCAAAAATGATAACACCGACAACCAATCCGGAAGCATTATTTGCCCCCCCGACAACAAATTCTCCGAAAGCACGAACCATTTTTCCGTCAAATGCAGCACCCTTGGTTAAAATCAAGCGAGTTGAGCTTACATTTACAGCTACACGCATAATTGTCGTTACTAAAAGCAATGTAGGAAATATTGAAAAATCAGTGGCTTTTCTTGTGTAACTGACTATTAAAACTATTAAAATTCCCATTAAAAGGTTAATTGACATTAAAAAATCTAATAAAAATGCCGGAATAGGAATAATCAACATCATTACAACGACTACTATCATCGCTCCGAAAATCATAGTCGGATCTTTAAATAATGAAGCCCAGTTTTTTAAGTCAACCTTTTGTTTTGTTTTTCCCGCCATTATTTCCCTGCCTTATTTTATTGTTTCATCTTTTCTTTATGTTCATACGCCAATTTCAATGCCGTAACGACCAACGTCCACATTGTTTCCGGAACATAATCATTAATTTTCACATCTGCATAAAGTTTTCGCGCCAAAGGAACATTTTCATAAAGATAAATTCCGTGTTCAGCAGCAACTTTTTTAATTTTCTGCGCAAATTCATCCTGCCCTTTTGCAATAACACGCGGCACATCATCAACAACTCTGTCATACCTTAACGCAACAGCAAAGTGAGTCGGGTTTGTAACCACCACATCTGCCTGCGGAACTACATCGTTCAATATTTTCTGCTGCGACAACAGACCTTGATACATCTGCTTCAGTTTCGATTTTACCTGCGGATCACCTTCCAAATCTTTAAATTCCTGCTTAACTTCTTCTTTTTTCATCTTCAGTTCTTCTTCATGCTGCTTGTGTACGAAAAATACATCGAATATAGAAAAAATCAGCATTAAAATCATAACGAAAAAAATAATTTTCACACAAATTTTCAGCATAAAGATAAATCCAGACGACACATCCAGATTAAATAAATCTATTATCTCCCCGATATGATTCTTTATTACAAGGAACGCAACTACAACAATAATTGCAACCTTAACAATTGATTTTACTAAATTAAAAGCACCCACCGGAGAAAAAATTTGCTTTTGAAAGAACTTGAATATATTGGGATTTACACGTTTAAAGTCCGGAACAAGTGGTTTTGAATAAAATTTCATACCGCCAATCTGTCCGTAGTTGCTAAGAAGTGCCGCAATAAATGCAACACTCGCCATAGGCAGAAATAATTTTACCATAGGAATAATTAATGTATCAAAATACAGTTTCGGATTGTGCAAAGACAATGTTTGATAATTTTCAAAAATATAAACAAAACAATTTTTCAGTACTTTAAAAATGTATTTACCGAGAATTACCATTGTACCAAAAGCCGCTATCGTGATAACAACCGACGGAATTTCCTTAGAAAGCGCAACTCGTCCTTCCTCACGTGCTTTACGCTTTCTATGCTCGGTAGCTTTTTCCGTTCTGCCTTCGGATTCGGCAGATGCAAAACGCTGCAAATCAAACGGAATATTCAGTAATAAAATGTCATTTTTTTCAACCATTACTCATCTCCGTCATCAGATTCAGAACATTTGCAAAAGTGTATTCAATAATATTGCCTATGATATTCACTAAAGCCGGCGTTACCATCATCAAAATTACAAAACCTATGAAAATAGATATTTGGAATCCAACAGACTGAAGGTTCATCTGCGGTGAAGCTTTTGCTAAAAGCCCCTGCGTTACCGAAACAAACAGCAACATTGCTAATATCGGGAATGAAATTTTCAATGCAACGACAAACAAATCACCCATTGCCGCCAAAAGCCCATAGTTTGAACCGGTCATTGATGTCTTCAACAAATCGGTAAAATTTACCATAGAAAAAGACTCAAACAATCCATTCAGAATATACGCCGGTCCATTGCCCAACATAAATATAAGTGTAAAAATCATATATAAAAACTGCCCCATAATAGGCAAACTTATTTGGCTCAATGGATCAAAAACTTCACTTGCACCAAAACCCATCTGAACAGAAAAAAATTGCCCGGCAAGTTGAAATACTGTGAAGTAAACTGACATTATCATCCCGATTGCACATCCGATTATGCCTTCTCCCAAAGCGGACAATCCATACTCAATCATATTGGAACTTGGTTCCGGCACAAAAGCACTTACCAAAGGGTAAATTGTTGCTGTAACTAAAAAAATCAATCCCAGACGGATTGTTTCCGGAAATGCATCTGAACTAAAAAATGATACCGTAAAAAACAGTCCCATAATACGTGCGAATACTAAAAGAAATTTCTCAAAATGAAAAACAAAATATTCCATATCCCAAGCCTGCTTTATATCAAACCTTTTCTAATGATTCTGCCCTATAGTTCCCATCAAATCAAACAATCCTACAGTGTACTCCTGCAAAACATGAATAATCCAAGGACCACACAAAATCATAGCAAGAAAAATTATAATCATCTTAGGTGCAAAAGTAAGTGTTTGTTCTTGAATAGATGTTGCGGCTTGTATAATAGAAATAAGCAGTCCTAGAATCATACTGCTAAGAAGCATCGGTGCACTGACCAAAAGTGTTTTAAGCAAACAGTCGTACATTATGTACTGAACAAATCCGCTGTCAAAAACAAAATCACCCATTTTCCCCTCCCCCAAGAAAAAATATCAGACAAAACTAACAAACAAACCTTGCGTCAATAAACTCCAGCCATCAACAAGAATGAATAAAATGATTTTAAAAGGCAAAGAAATCATAACCGGCGGCAGCATAATCATACCCATTGCCATTAATGTAGATGCTACAACCATATCAATTACAAGAAATGGGAAAAATATCAGTACCCCCATTTCAAACCCGACCGTTAACTCGTTAATAACAAAAGCCGGAATCAATATATAAGTGGGAACATCTTCAAACGTATTCGGTGCAGGAAGTCCGCGCATATTCATAAAAAAACCTATATATTTTTCATCTGTTTGACGCAGCATAAAATCACGAATCGGATCTGAAAGTTTTTTAAAGAAATCTTCCATAGACAGCCGCTCTGATACAGGATATTCATCTTGACGCATAAAAGGTTGAATTGCTTCATTATTCATTTTTTCAAAAGTCGGCCACATAATAAAAACTGTCATAAACAAAGCAAGCCCAAACATTATTTGGTTCGGCGGCACCTGCTGAAGCGACAATGCTTTCTTGATAAAATCGAAAACTATTATAATTCGCAAAAAAGATGTCATAAGCACCATAATAGACGGTGCCAGCGTGATTATAGACAGTAAGAATAATATTTGCAGTGATAATGCAACTTCTTTCGGGCTTTGTGCCTCTTCAATATTTAAATCTATTTTAGGGATTGGAATAGTACTCCCTCTATCTTGAGGAACTGCAGGAACAACGCATAAACAAAAATACAACAGTACAAAAATAAAAGTATACAGTCTTCTCATCCCCTCCCCCTTTTTTTGAAAGACTTCATATATTTATAGAATACAAATCAATTTGTCAGTTAGTTTGTATTATCCTCATTTTTTTCTTCCGAATCTGTTTTTCTTCCATCTAAATTATTAATTCTTGTTGTCTGTTCTTGTAAAAAGTCAATGCTGTTTTCTTCATAGTCAAAATCTTTCTGCTTACTGTTTTTTACTCCGGAGAATTTCAGCATTTCCTGAAAAACATTAGCAAATGATTCACCTGACTTAATCTTTTTTTCCTGTCGCAGCTGCTTCAAATTATCTATTTCTTTTTCATCTGTTATTTCACCCAAGCAATTAATCGAGTCATTTGCAGCACCGATAATAAGAAATTTTCCTGCTATATAAATAACATGCACATTTTTTCCCATACCCAAGGGCAACGACAACAAAACAGAGGAATCTTCACCGTTTTTGACTGCTAATGAATCAGTCTTTTTTTTGAGAAAAAAATAAATGAGATAAATCATTGCACATATAAGAAGCAATGAAATGATTAAGCGAAAATACGAAAAAGAAATTCTGTTTCTTCCCGATAAGCCAGTTCTTCCAGCATTTTTATTATCAGCACTTTTTTCGTATGCATCTCTTATACCAGAGAGCTTTTCTTTTTCATAAGTACTAATGTCTGAAGAAACATCATTTTGTGCATAAGAAAAAAACGGATATACCGTTTGAAATGAAATGAAAATTAACAACCAACAACAAACATTTTTCATTTAAGAAAATAACCCCGCCAACAACAACCAAATTTTTATCTGCAGCCCCAACAACATTTCTGCATATAAAATTAATAATTAAAGTACATCTCTCGATGTACTTTAATCTAAGACCGCCACACAATGCAGCAATCATTTTTAATAACTTAATTTAAGTCAATTCTCTCAGTCTTTCCATCGGGTCAACGATTTCTGTAACACGAACACCAAAGTTTTCATCAATAACAACAACTTCACCTTTAGCTATCAACTGACCGTTTACCAAAACATCAACCGGTTCTCCGGCTAATTTATCAAGCTCGATAACCGTACCTTCTCCCATTCCGAGAATATCCTTGATGGATTTTTTTGTTCTTCCGAGCTCTACGGTAAGCTCCATATTTACATCCATCAAAAGTTTTATGTTACTGTTTTCCCCTACATCATTATTAGACGGCATTCCGTTAAAATCCGAAAGCTGTACTCCGCGTACCGGCACTTGCTGTGCAGGAGAAAATCCGCCACCCATCATCGCTGAATTACCCATATTCATCATCCCCTGATTTGAATTTACCATTCCTGCATTCATTCCCATTGAGTTATTTCCTTGAGGAGCATTACTTACAGGCTGAATAGCATTTAAAAATTCTCTGGCAATATTTACATCGTAAATTTCTGTTAAAACTGAAGTAGGTTTACCTTCTATAGTAAAATCATAAGATACTTTTAGATATTCCTGAGACGGATTCAAACTTATCGAATTATTATCTTTTACGGCAGTTTGAGGTGGCGCAGGTTTAAGATTTTTACCTATTTTGGTTCCGATTTTGTTTGACACATTACCTGATATTACATTCATAGCTTCACTTACTGCACTCAATGAAGCATCCGTAAGCTCACCGCCACTCTGTCCCATCATTAATTCGCTAAGCTCTTTTGCAATATCTACATTCAAAAAATAAAGGTGCTCACCTACAACACCCTCTTCATAATCCATTTTTACTTCTACAACCTGACTCGGCAAATTCTGACTGATTGCCTGCAAGTTTCCGACTTCCACACGCGGATTGTTAATTGAAATCTTTTTATCCGGTACAGTCGAACTCAAAACATCTTCAATTCCGGAAGATACTTCTACTATCATATTTTTCAGAAGGGACAACTCTGCTGCAGAAAAACTTCCACTGCTTCCTCCACCATTTCCACCGTTACCGGTAACAGGAACATTTGGTTCTTCCAAATGCGACATATCAAAATCGCTGTCATCCGTTCCTTTCAATAATGCATCAATTTCGTCTTGAGATAAAGCCCCGTCACTCATTCTTCCCCTCCAACCTCTAGCTCTTCAACCATTTGATTTTCTTTATTCTCATCTTCTATCTTATCTATAATCTGTACCGCAACCTTACTTCCCAATTTTCCTGGTCTGCAATCAAATTTTTCCTTACCGCCAATCTTTATTTTAAAATTATCGGTAATTTTTACATTATTAAGTTTTACACAATCTCCCGGTTTAAGCGATACAACATCCTTTATTTTAATATCAATACTGCCGACTTCTACCACAAGATCTACAATTACCGTATTCAATCGTTCTTTAATTACCGACAAGTTTTCTGTAGTTGCACCTTTTCTTACACTAGAATACCAATATTGTCCTGAAAGTTTAGAAATTACCGGTTCTATTGTAATATAAGGAATACAAAGATTTGTCATTCCCTCAACATCACCGATTTTAGTTTCCAATGTAACTAAAACAACCATATCTGACGGAGGCACAATCTGTGCAAACTGCGGATTAACTTCAATACGACCTAAACGCGGACGCAAATCTATAACATTTGCCCAAGATTCACGCAAATTACCGAGTATCCTTACAATAACACTTTCAATAACGGCAATTTCAATTTCTGTTAATTCACGAGCCATTTTTTGATTGCCCTCAGCTTTGCCACCGAACAACTTTTCTATAATTGCAAAAGTAATAGATGGATCCATTTCCAAAACTGCACTGCATTTCAATGGTTCCATATCAACTACAGCAAGCGTAGTAGGATTAGGAATAGAACGAATAAATTCCTCGTATGTCAACTGATCAACAGATACTACATGTACATGTACCATTGCACGCAGCTGAGCTGATAAACTTGTAGAAGTCAATCGTGCAAATGTTTCATGAATCATTGATATTGTACGGATTTGATCTTTAGAAAATTTATCAGGACGCTTAAAGTCATAAATCTTAACTTTACGCTGCTCACTGTTGTTTTTCATCTCATCAGCATCAACCTCACCGGTCGAAATCGCTGTTAATAACTGATCAATCTCGTCTTGAGACAAAACTTCATTCATAGTTTTTAGCCCTATTCCCTAAAATTAATTTCCCATCAACGTGTATTCTTGGAAAAAGATACCTTCAATTTCGCCTTCATTCAGCATTCTGTTAATTTGTTTTACTAAGTCATCTTCCAACTTACTCAAAGGATCTACATCTGAGAAATAATTTGCTTCCAGTTTTGAAAGAGTTTTAATAACAATATCACGAATTTGAGCTTTATTCTGAGTTAATTCAATCTGAAGTTTCTTATTTTTTTCAGAATAAGCCAATGCAATATCAACCTGAATCATTTTTCCATCTCTTAACTGCTGACGGAAAGCCGTATCCATTGCCAAAATTGCAGGATGTTCAACACGCGGCTTTCTTATATCAGTTAAGCCGTTATCCGGAGTTCCAGCACCGCCGGTTCCTGTAGAAGAACATTTTACGACAAGCAAACAAACTACTACTACCAATGTAATCAGCAGCACAATTCCGGCGACACCTGATAAAACCTTAATTATAAAAGGATTTAAACCTCTCTTTTTAGACTCCCCTGCGCCTGTATCTGTATCATCCATGTTATTTAAGTTATCATCTTTTTCGTCTGACATTCTCCCAGCCCCCTTTTTTTCAATTTTAGCATAGTATTTTAAATTAGTACAAAAGTCAAGAAATTGAAATTAAAACTCCGTATACCTCAATTCCTCTCGTTCCGCATTTTTTTTAATCCCTTAATATGAGTACATCTACTCTTCGATTTCTTGCCATTCCTTCTTCCGTATCATCATTAAGCAACGGAATCGGTTGATACTCGCCATAGGAAACCGCTGCCAGATTTGCCGGATTGACTCCAAAATCAATCAAATACTTTAAAACATTTAAAGAACGTTCCGCAGCCAAATCCCAGTTTGTTTCCCAAGGACCATCCGGATCTGTTGGACCTTTATCTGTATGTCCTTCAATCCGCACTTGTTTATTTGAAAGTTCAGTCTTTGTTAAAAGCAGACTTATTTTCTCTAAAACTGTACGAGCTGTATCTATATCCAAATCAGCACTTGCACGTTTAAAATAAACATCGTTTGAAAGTGAAATAATAATTCCACGCTCATTAATATCAATTTTTACCTTTCGGTTTTTTATTTCACTCTCAAAAAGAGACACCGCCTGCTTATAAGCTTTTGCCATTCCTCTGCCCTGTTCTGTCGACGGCAAAGCTTCCAGTGTATTTCCCAAATTGGCAAATCGACCTTCACTTATACTTTTTCCGCCTTGAAAAACTCCGAAAGAACCTTGAAATGCAGACAATATCAACTGTGATTCCGAAATATCCATTTTCATCATTGATACAAGAAGAACAAAGAAACAAAGAAGCAGCTGATTCATATCACTGAATGTTGTCATCCAGGCAGGTGATCCAGCAGGACATGGTTTTGGTTTTTCTTTTCTTTCTGCCATTTTCCTTATCTCCTAATTCGTATTGTTAATCTGATGTAACTTTCATTTTGTTTCTTTCACTAGGCGGAACAAACGCAAGCAGTTTTTCTTCTACGATTCTTGGGTTATCCCCACTTTGAATCGATAAAATTCCTTCAAGAATTATTTCACGTTCCGCAACTTCAGCTTCATCACGAGATGTCAATTTTGTTTTCATAGGAATAAAGAACAAGTTTGCCATAATAGAACCGTAAAATGTTGTAATCAACGCAGCAGCCATACCGGCACCGATAGCTGACGGATCGGCTAAGTTTGCCAACATACCTACAAGTCCGTACAAAGTTCCAATCATACCCCATGCCGGTGCCTGTGCTCCCCAAGTATCCAGTAAATTAAGACCTACAGCATGACGGGATGTCATTTGACTTATTTGATTGTACAATATTGATTTAATAACTTCCGGATCTGTTCCGTCTACAACAAGCTTAATACCTTGCTTAAAGAACTCATCCTGTACCTGCTCAACTTCATCTTCCAACGACAGAAGCCCTTCTTTTCTTGATTTTTCAGAAAAGTTTACTAATTGTCTGATCAAATCGCCTACATTTGATTTTGGCTGCTTAAAAGTTAATCCTATGTATTTACCGATATTTTTTACGGTACTCATGTCATTACTGATCATTACAGCACAAAAAGAACCTCCTACCGTAATAAATACAGATACTAAATCCATATACAGATTCAATCCGTATCCACCGATAATAATACCGCCAATAATCATGAAAAAACCGGCGGGGATTCCTATTAGAGTTGCTAAATCCATCATTTGCTCCTATAAAACGGTTTATTTTTCGTTTCTAATCTGATTATTTATATCCTCAATACCCTCTTTCACTACATATTGTGTTTGAGAGTTCATGGTAATAACAGTGTCGGGTGTTATTTCAATCTTTTCAATCAGCAAATGATTCAGATAAAAAGATGTTCCGTTTAACTTAGTCAGCTGTATCATTATCCTGCCTCCAAACTTTTCATAAATGAAAAGAGTTCTGCACTACTTTATATATCATCGACCTTTTATATTTTTTTTTAATATAAAAGAACACAATTTTTTCTCAATATTTCAAAAGTTTTCGGAATAAACTGCTACACGTAAATAAAAAAAGGACTTACGAATTAACGTAAATCCTTTTCCTATATCAAATTAATTTTATCTCTTCAATGTAAGCAATTCTTGAAGCATCTGATCTGATGTCTGAATTGTCTTTGAATTTGCCTGAAAACCTCGCTGAGTTGTAATCATATCGGTAAACTGTTCGGACAAATCAACATTACTCATTTCCAACGCTCCGGCAATAATCTTACCTTTTCCAACTGTTCCGGCAGCTGAAATATCGGCAATACCTGAGTTGTTGGAAGCTTGGAAATTAGTTTCTCCGGCTTTTTCCAATCCGCCGTTATTAGCAAATGTAGCTAATGCAACTTGCGCCAAAGTTCTGTTGTTTCCGTTGGAAAAAACACCGGTTATAGAACCGCTTGAATCAACTTTTACATCTTCAAGGTATCCCATTGCAAAACCATCTTGTCTAAACGGTTTTGTTGAGAAATCGGAACCAAACTGAGTAACGCCTACACCTTCTTCAGTTTTTACTCTTCCGGCTTCTCCCAAATTAAGATTTAACGCCATTTGATTGTTTCCTAATTCTCCGTCGGCTGCCGGAATATTCATATTTAGCGTAACATACAGCGCACCAGCATCCATTACATCACCGGCAGCATCTGTAACTGTTCTGATTTGACCTAAATTATCAAAGTTCAGCGTAAAAATATTTTGTCCCATTTGAGCATCATTGCCTACAGCCCCTTCTGCATTAGGATTTACATTTAAGCTGTATTGATCATCATCAAGTCTTATTTTATCGCCTGTCGGATTTTCAGGATCTTGACGGTAAATTTCACTTCTGACCTGCCATTCGTTTGTATCTGTTTTAATAAATGTAAAACGAGCTTCCAAAGGATTACCGAAATTATCAAATATATCAATTGATGATGTCCAAGAATTTTTCATCTGCTGGCTTACCGGCAAATTGTCAAATGCCTCAAATCCACCTTCCACAGTTGCCATTTCAGAAAACAAATTACATTTAAAATCTACATTCTGAGTAGCTTTTGCAGGATCTTTTGAAAACATAGGAATTACAATATCTCCCGGAGTTTCAGATGTACGAATAATTGATTCTCCGTCAATCTGCTGTTCCATCCATCCCTGAACTTTTAATCCTGTACCGGGATTCACAAGTGTTCCGTTTTGATCTGTTCCGAAAACTCCGGCTCTTGTATAATATTCTTTATCACCGTCTTTCAAAACAAAGAAACCTTCGCCCTGAATTGCCAAATCAAATTTGTTTCCGGTAGTCTGAGCAGAACCTTGAGTAAAAACAGTATCAATTGACGCTATACTCATTCCCAAACCGACCTGCTTAGGGTTAATACCACCCTTGTTTTCTTCCGGTCTTGAAG
>JBNMHA010000010.1:0-33571 GCA_050872545.1 Spirochaetales bacterium
GTCTTGAAGCACCGTTAATGTTTTGAGAAAGCATATCGTGGAAATTAACACGTCCTTTCTTAAAACCGGTTGTATTTACATTAGAAATGTTATTTCCAATAACATCCATTTTTGTCTGGTGATTTTGCAATCCGCTTACACCAGAATAAAGTGATCTCATCATAATTTCAGCTCCTATTTTTACTCATTGGAAATTGTTTTTATTTCAGAAATTGGGAACATTTCCCCATTTACAGTTACACTTACTTCTGCGCCGTTTCTGGATACAGATTTCACTATTCCGCTGACAGTTCTGGCTTCAGCTCCGTCTTCTGTGCCTTGTGAAATAATTTCAACATTCTTTCCCAAAAGCCCATATGTTGTCTGAAAGTTGAATTTGTCAACAATAGACTCCATGCTTTTGTTCATGTTCATCATTTGTTCCATTGAACTAAACTGCGCCATTTGAGCAATAAATTCTCTGTCCTGCATTGGATTTGTAGGATCCTGATGCTGCAATTCCGTAACAAGAAGTTTAAGGAAGTCATCCTTATCCAACTGCTGTTTCATTGCTTGTCCACTCTTAGTTATGGTTTTGTTTAATGTTTCGACCTGCATTTTTGTTCTCATCATATCACGAGAATCTTGCATTGAACTAAAACCTGTGATTCCGTCCATTTTCCCTCCCATTTGTTAAATCACTAAGTGAATACCGTTTCCGGAATAAGTGCACTTTTCTATAACTGCGGCTCCGTCATCAAATGCTTTTACTGCATGATGCAAACCGACGGATGCAGCTTTTTCTTGTGCCTGAGCGTCTCTTTCGCCTGCCGCATTATTTGAATTACCGGAAAAATCAAAATTGCCCGATTCAAAATTTTGTCTGCCGGCAATATGGATTTCCAATTTATCCAACTCGACATTCGCCCGCTGAAACACCGCACGCAAATCTTCTACACTGGAACGAAACAAATCCGCTGCTTCTTGATTCTGCAGTATAATTTTTCCGTTCACTTTGCCGTCTTTTGTAACAAACTTAAAATCAACGCGCCCGATTTCTTCCGGACGAATAAAAGTACTGAAACTAACCTTATCGTTTGTCAAAAGAACCTTTGTCTGCTTTGTTACTTGCTCATACAACGCAGCCTTCTGCTCCTGAAAACTTTTTGCAAGCACTTCAGAATCAGCTTGTTTATTATTTATCGGCATTGAAAAATTTTCTTTAATTCCATTTTTTATTTCCAAAACATCTTTTGGTTGTGATGAAACCGTTTTTTGGCTTTTATCTTTTTCCGCAGCAGCTGCTTTGTCAAAACGAGAAATTTTAGCTTTTGTATTATTATTTACAGACAAAATTTCAACTTTATTATCTGCCTTGCTGTTTTGGACATCGTTTTTCACCAATTGTTCCCGATTTGAAAGCAAAAGCTCTTTCAATCCCAGCGAAAATTGATTTTCTTTATTATTTGAAGATTCGGCTTTGCTTACAATTTTCAGCTGCTTCAATTTTTCCGAACCTTTTAAAATAAGTTTGCCGTCTTTCAACACTGCCGATGAAACATTCTTTGCAAAAATTTCAGAAGTAACTTTTTTATCCGTATTTTTTTCTTTCATCTGGAATTGAGACAACAACAAACTGCCAATATCACGACTTATTCCCTCAATATCAACTTTTTCACCAGATTTTTTGGCAATTAAATCTTTTATCTTTACAGAAACATCTTTAGGCAACCGCTCTAAGTTTATTTCTAAATTAACATTCGCCTTTTTTTCCTGTTTTTTAGATAACAGCGCAGTCAATTCTGCCTTATCAAAAGTTTTTTCGCCTTTATCTGTTTTTCTCACTGCATGTAACTTTGTATTATCCGAATGCACCTGCACATCATCTTTCTTGCATTCAGAAGCTATATTTTGAGCAATATCAAAATCTTCGTCGCTGACATGCATAATATCTGAAAAATCTTCTGCCTTAGAATCTTCAGTTACTGCCGCCGAAATTTCATCAGTTTTGTTTTTATGATTTTCTTCAGTTTGTGCAGCCTGAAATATTTCCTCAAATGAAGATGTAAACTGTTCTCCGATATTTTTTTCAAGCAAAGCATTATCAGTCATTGATGCTTTTGCGTTATGCAATCCGTTTTGTACTACTTGAAGCATATTCACTCCTATCAAAATTAATCTCGGAGTTTTTTAAAAGTGCTTAATAGTTTTTTTATTCTTTTAGTTCCAATTTTAAGTTTTTGAAGCCGTTAAAATTTTCAATTTCTGCTAACATCAGTTCATGATTATTCGCTGCTAGCCGTTGCAATAAACACAGAAGCAACAACTAAAAAAATTATCATCCTTGTTATTTAAAGTAGAATCACTTTGTTTATCCGCTTTTAAGCACTTTCTTCAATTAATAAATTCATACAACAAAAAATTGTTTTTAATTTTTTTCAATATTTTTGTTGACACAAAGAAAGCTTCATGATATAAGCCTCATTGTCTACGGGATGTGGCCTAGTCCGGTTCATGGCGTCTGGCTTGGGACCAGAAGATCGGGGGTTCGAATCCCTCCATCCCGAAGTACTTTTGCGCCAGTAGCTCAGTTGGATAGAGCAACAGCCTTCTAAGCTGTGGGTCAGGAGTTCGATTCTTCTCTGGCGCATGATAACATGGTGGACGTAGTTCAGTTGGTAGAGCGCCAGATTGTGGTTCTGGTTGTCGTGGGTTCGAATCCCATCGTTCACCCATAGATTAAAGATCGCATAAATGCGTTCGTAGCTCAGCTGGATAGAGTGGCGGACTTCGAATCCGTTGGTCGGGGGTTCGAATCCCTCCGGACGCAATATATAAAAGGACCGTTAGCTCAGCTGGTAGAGCAGCAGACTCTTAATCTGCGGGTCAAAGGTTCGATCCCTTTACGGTTCATTCTCCATTTTTTACTTCTAAAAACATAAACAATTAAGCGAGCGTGGTGAAATTGGTAGACACGCTAGACTTAGGATCTAGTGCCTTCGGTGTGGGAGTTCGAGTCTCCCCGCTCGCATATTAATAAACATCATTAAACAATTTTATTCTTATTGCTTTTCGCTTTAATTTGTAACCATAAATTAGTTTTCTTCATTTTTTTTATTAAATGAGTAGACAAAAAGAAAATCTCTGATATAAAGTAATTAGATTTAGCCAAAACTTAATAAAAAAAGAAGGACAAACATGGAAAGGCAAAAGACTTTATTTTCAGGGTTTTTAATCCCATTTTTAGCATCAGAAGTCATTGGACTTCTGCTTCTGGTTGTAATACTAAAAATTGGAATCCCACAAATACTAATCAAGGATGACTTCTCCGCTCTGGAATCAAAAACAAAAATACTAACTGACAACATTGAAAATGAAAAAACAGATTTTGAAAACCTTTTAGTTTATCTACAAAAAACTATAAACCAAATACCGAGCGAACTACTGGATTCTTGGACACAAGATTCAATGAGAAACTTCAATTTAAGCAAGATTGCAATTTTAAATGCCAACGGAAGTTTACTTTTCGGACCGAACAAAACAACAAGCTATTCTTCAAAACTTGAAAGAGAATTTATTACAAAAGCATCACAAAACATGTCAGCTATCAGAGCAGACAACAATTCATTAATTTTAATTGGTTCCAGCATTATTACAATAAATAACAATTACCAGGCAGTTCTTTTAATTGAAAAAGAACTTTTTAGTGATTCTTATTTAAGCAGCATATCAAGTGCAATGAATTGTGTTATCAGTATTTTGATAGATGATATACATTCAAAATCTACAATAAAACAAGAGCTTGTCGGAACAAGTTTAAGAAGCAATAAAATTTACAACGATATATCAAATGCAGTTTATGTTAATAATCAAATGTTTAAAAACCGAGTATCTATACAAGACGAAAATTATATTGCATTATATTTCCGTCTTAAAACAGATAATCCAGATGAAAAGGTCTTACTATTTTTAGGAACTCCTGTAAGTAACATTAATATTGCAACTCATAAAATACTCAGTATAAGATTGTTAGCAAATATTGCAATATTAATTTTAGTTGCGGCTTTCTCCATTTGGGGATTCCTGCACAACATTATGCGCAGATTGAAAAATGCTGAAAATGCATTCCAAAAATTTAACAACCATGCCGGAAACGAAATTGATTTAACATACAGAATTCCAATCATGAGACATGACGAATTAGGTTTTATTTTTAAAGAAGCAAATAAATTTGTTAATTCACAGAACGTTTTACTGCTGGAAATTGACAGAATTGAATTAGAATTAAAGAAAATCGGTGATACTTTAGCTTCAAACTCTGTAGAATCAGCAAGTGCTGTATCACAAATCGTTTCACATATTCGTGATGTTAAAGATTCTATATCAGAACAAAATACAGCTCTTACAAAAATTAATGAAATTCTAAAAGTAAACAGTGATGGTATAGATAACCTTGATAAATTAATTGAAAATCAATCTGCCGGTATTGTCGAATCATCGGCTTCAATCGAAGAAATGATTGGTAATATTAACTCGGTTTCCAATTCAATCAATAAAATGGCAGAGGAATATCACCAATTAATAAGCATTACTAAGGAAGGAAAGAAAAATCAGGATGAAGTAACATTGCAAGTTAATAACATGGCTCAACAGTCAATGCATTTAGCAGAAGCAAATGAAGTTATTTCACAAATTGCAAATCAAACAAATTTACTTGCAATGAATGCTGCTATTGAAGCTTCACATGCCGGTGAAGCCGGCAAAGGTTTTTCTGTTGTAGCAGATGAAATACGTAAACTAGCCGAAAACTCTGCAATGCAGTCAAAAGCAATTAAAGGTGAACTGGAAGATATTACAAAAATAATCCAAAATGTTGTAAAAACTTCTGCTCTTTCTGCTCAAGGTGTAGAACAAATTACAGAAAAAGTTTCCAGTACAGAACGTCTTGTACATGAAATCAATAATGCTATGGAAGAACAAAAGGATGCTTCACAGCAAATTCTTATTGCATTAAAAGATATGAATGACGCAACAAGCCAAGTTCAGACAACATCTAAACAAATGGCAGGTAATTCTAAAATGATGGAAGATGCAGTCAATAACCTTGATACTATTTCAACCACTGTAAAATCAAGAATGGATGAAATGACTGTAGGTGCCGGAGAAATAGAAATATCTTCCAAAAATGTTTCAGACATAGCATCTAAAACAAGAGAATACATCAACACTCAAGAAGAAATGCTAAATAAATTTAAACTAAATTAATTTCCTTTTCGCCTAAAACTCACTTGACCGATATGTTTCGTACTTTGAAACATATCGGTTTTTTTATGCCTTTGCAGAGGGACAGACCCTGATTCAGAAATGGGATTAAGGTCTGTCCCTTGCGATTATAGTATTTGTATCCAGCCTTGTGTCTCATGTCATTCTCGCACTTGATGCAAGAATCTACCGCAATGTTTTACAACAAATCTTTAAACAAGTTTCTTTTTGAACATCATGGTGTCAGACCAGTATTCCACTTTAGGTTTAGGGTCTGTCCCTTGTGCTTACAGTACATATTTGCAAACCGCAAAGGGATAAAAAAAGCCCGGCTTCAGTTATTACTGTTGCCGAGCAAATTATTTTAATAAATCAAATTATACACGCTTCCAATTTTTAATTTCTTCACGGATAACTTTTTCCAAATCTTCAATCTTAACACGTCTCTGTTCCATACTATCACGAAGTCTAAGCGTTACAGTACCGTCTGTCTTTGAATCATAATCAACTGTTACACAGAAAGGCGTTCCGATTTCATCCTGACGTGCATATCGGCGACCAATAGCCCCTGATTGATCATAAAAAGTTGTAAAACTTTCACGAAGCTCGTTTTCTATCTTATGTGCAAGCTCATCAAGCCCATCTTTTTTCATCAATGGGAAAACAGCAACCTTTACAGGAGCCAATTTCGGGTGCAAATGCAGGACAACACGTGTTTCACCATTTTCTTTAACTTCTTCATCATAAGCATCTATTAAAAATGCTAACGTTGTACGGTCTGCTCCAGCTGCCGGCTCAATAACATACGGCAAATAACGTTCCTTTGTTTGTTCATTATAATATGTCAAATCTTTTCCGGAATGTTCCTGATGAGTTGTCAAATCAAAATTTGTGCGGTTTGCAATTCCCTCAAGCTCGTCCCAGCCCCAAGGATATAAAAATTCCACATCAGCACAAGCTTTTGCATAATGTGCCAATTCACTCTTTTCATGTTCACGCAGTCTTAAATGGTCTTCACGCATTCCGTACATTAAATACCAATTCTTTCTGGTTTCTTTCCAATACTCGTACCATTTTTCATCTTCTTCAGGTGGAATGAAAAATTCCATTTCCATCTGTTCAAATTCTCTTGTTCTGAAAGTAAAATTTCCCGGCGTAATTTCATTACGGAAAGATTTTCCCATTTGTGCAATACCGAAAGGCGGTTTCTGACGAGATGAGATTTGCACATTTTTAAAATTTACAAACATTCCCTGCGCTGTTTCAGGACGCATATAAATAACCGCACCACTGTCTTCTACAGGTCCCATAAATGTTTTAAACATTAGATTAAAGTTTCTTGCTTCGGTCAATTCTCCGCCGCAGTCCGGACATTTTGTAGGATCTTCAAGTTTATCCTGTCTCCAACGCTTTTTACACACTTTACAGTCAACAAGCGGATCTGTGAAGTTTTTAAGATGTCCGGACGCTTCCCAAACTTGCGGTGCCATTAAAATTGAACAGTCCAAACCTTCTACATCATCACGTCGGTGAACCATAAAATCCCACCAAGCGTCTTTTACATTACGTTTAAGCTCTATTCCCACCGGACCGTAATCCCAGCAAGAATTTAAACCGCCGTAAATTTCTGATGACTGAAAAATAAAACCGCGTCGTTTAGCAAGCGATACTATTTTTTCCATTAAATCTTCTTTTTTCTTTTCTGCCATTTTCTATCCTCGTTTATTGAAAATTATTAACAAATAAAATTTTATACTTACCTACTGTAATCATCATCCAAACGAATTATATCCTCTTCTCCAAGATATTCGCCTGTCTGAACTTCTATAATCTTCAAAACCTTGACCTTAGACGGATTTGTTAATCTATGCCGCATTGCTGCCGGAATAAAAACAGATTCCGATGTTTTCAGTACTTGAATCTTGTCATCAAGCAAAACTTCAGCAACACCGCTTGCTACAGTCCAGTTTTCCGATCTGTGATAATGATACTGCAAGCTGATTCGCTTACCCGGGTAAATCAAAAGTTGTTTCACTTTATAATTAGGTCCTTCATCAAGAATTGTATAAGCACCCCAAGGACGACAAACCGTAAGATGATTTGTAACTTCCGGCGCATCTCCCATCTGCTCAACAATTTCCTTTACCTGCTCACTTTTATCATTTTTTGCAACCAACAACGCATCCGGCGTATCGATTATCACAAGGTTTTCGGTTCCGATAGCTGCAATTTTACGATTTCCTCCGATAACGAGAAGATTTCTATTATCCTTACCGTAAAATTTACCGTTATCAATTTTTATCGCGTTGTGCTTTTTATCCTTCGGAAGAATCTCATGCAATGATTGAAAACTTCCTACATCGCTCCAATCAAAATCTCCGGGAATAACAGCAATTTCTTTAGTCTTTTCCATCAAAGCATAATCAATAGAAATCTTAGGAAACTTTGTATATTCATCCGCAGTTACACTGTCCGCACCTTCTGCTTTTGCTTTATTTCCTAAATCCTGTGCAATTTGGGCTATTTCAGGAGCAAAAGTTTTCAGTTGTTCCATAAAAAACGAAACCTGAAAAACAAACATTCCGGCATTCCAATAGTAACCGCCCTCATTCAAATAAGCAGCTGCCGTTTCACGGTTCGGCTTCTCAACAAAACGTTCCACCATAAAGCCATTTCCGATTGCAGAAGAACTTTTCTTTATGTAACCGTACCCGGTTTTAGGACTGTCCGGTACAATCCCTATCGTGACAATCTTTCGCTGTTTGGCAATTTCTTCTGCCTCATTCAAAATTTTAATAAATTCTTCATCATTACCAATGTGATGATCCGATGATAACACAGCAACTATATCATCCGGCTGCAAAAACTGCATTCCATAAGCTATAGCCGGAGCGGTATTACGTCCGACCGGTTCTACAATTATTTGCGATTCTTTAAAATTATGAAACTTCAAAGCCATCTGTTCCATTACGGTAAACTTAGAATCCTGCGACGAAATCACAAACACATCGCCGCCATCCTCTTTTGTTACTCTTGCAGCGGTATTCTGTAACATTGAATCTTCATTTTCCAATGCAATAAACTGCTTAGGTGCATTTTTTCGGCTCAGCGGCCACAACCTTGTTCCGCTTCCTCCGGCTAAGATAACAAATTTCATAGATTACACTCCGCAATTACCAAGGCTGAACAAAACTGCCGCTGTTCTTTTTATTTTGCATAAGTTCCAAATCAGCTTTCGTCATCATCGAAACAAGTTCATAAAATTTTGTCTTAGGCTTCCAGCCGATTTCACGTTCAGCTTTAGAAGCGTCACCAAGCAGCAAATCAACTTCTGTAGGACGAAAATATCTTGGATCAATCTCTATCAAAACTTTTCCCGTAGCTTTATCAATTCCTTTCTCATCTACACCGCTGCCTTTCCATTCTATTTCCATTCCAAGTTCTTTAAATGTCAGTTCCACAAACTCACGCACTGTATGAGTTTCCCCTGTAGCCAATACAAAATCATCGGCTTTATCACGTTGAAGCATCATCCACATTCCTTCAACATAATCTTTAGCAAACCCCCAGTCTCTTTTTGAATCAATATTTCCCAAATACAACTTATCTTGCAGTCCAACTTTAATCGCTGCGGCTGCCATTGTAATTTTTCTTGTTACAAAAGTTTCACCGCGACGAGGCGATTCATGATTAAACAAGATTCCGTTGCACCCGAAAATATCATAAGCTTCTCTGTAATTCTTTGTAATCCAAAAACCATAAAGCTTTGCAACACCATACGGAGAACGCGGATAAAACGGAGTTGTCTCTTTTTGAGGCGTTTCCACAACCTTTCCAAACAATTCACTTGTAGAAGCCTGATAAAATTTAGTTTTCTTTTCCATTCCTAAAAGTCTGATTGCATCCAAAAAACGCAATGTTCCTAAACCATCAGCATTACCGGTATATTCCGGAGTATCAAAAGAAACTTTTACATGACTCATCGCCGCTAAATTGTAAATTTCATCCGGCTGAATCTGCTGAATCAATCGAATTATGTTTGTAGAATCAGTCAAATCGCCGTAATGCAAAAATAATCGAACATCGTTATAATGAGGGTCTTTGTATAAATGATCTATTCTATGTGTATTTATCAAACTTGAACGGCGAATCATTCCGTGTACTTCATAACCTTTTTCCAGTAAAAACTCTGCCAAATAAGAGCCGTCTTGTCCCGTAATACCTGTAATTAATGCTTTTTTCAATTTTACTCTCCTTATAAAACTAAATTTTTATATTAGATGTCCACTCTATATTCTTTAAATACCAATCTACACTTTCTTTCAATCCGGTTTCAAAGTCTATCTGCGGCTGCCAATGCAGCATATTTTTAGCTTTTGTAATATCTGCCATTGTTTCCGTCATATCGGTTTTTTGAACAGGTTGATAATTTATGCAAGCTTTTTTACCGGTAAAATTTTCAATCATTTCAATCATTTTGTTCAATGTTATGGGCGAATCCCCGCGCCCCAAATTAAATATTTCATACCCAACAGGCTGAAGTGCAGCAACTGTTCCCACTGCAATATCTTCAACATAAGTAAAATCACGCGATTGAGTTCCGTCACCATATAAAGTAATCGGTGTTCCCTCATAAATCCATTTTATAAAACGGAAAGGACTCATATCCGGTCTGCCTGCCGGTCCGTAAACAGTAAAATATCGGCATATCGAAACATCAATTCCATACAAATAATGATAAGTATACGCCATAACTTCCGCCGCTTTTTTTGTTGCCGCATAAGGAGAAATAGGCGTATTAACACTTAAACTTTCAGAAAACGGAAGCGGTTGACCGGCATAAAGAGAACTTGTAGATGCTAAAACTACTTTCTTTACAGAAAATTCTCTCATTAACTCCAGCAAATTTAATGTTCCCATTGCATTTGTCGTCATATAAATAAACGGATTTTCCTGACTGTAGCGAACTCCGGCGCGTGCTGCAAGATTTATTACCGCATCAAAAGAATGTTCTTTGAAAATGCTGCGGATTGATTTTATATCTTCAATATCTTCATGATAAAATTGAAAGTTTTTATTTTCTTCCAAGACCGACAGACGGTACTTCTTCAATTGAACATCGTAATAATCATTTAAATTATCTACACCGACAACGTTTATTCCCTGATTCAGTAAAACTTTTGCTGTTCTTGCTCCTATAAAACCCGCTACTCCGGTTACAAGAATTTTTTTCATATTCACACTTCCAAAATTGTACTTTGTATTTATATCATAATCACAAATTACTTAACGCTTTTTTAACATTATTCTTTATAAAACAAAGCCATCAATTGATTTTTATTTTTCACATTATACTTTTTGTAGATATAGGAAATCTTCTTTTTCACAGTATTAAAAGGAATATTCATTTCAAATGAAATTTCTTTGTAGCTTTTTCCATTCAAAATCAGCTGAATCATTTTTCCCTCTTCCTCTTCCGGGAAAGGCAGCTGTACAGAACCAGAAGATTTACCGGAGTTGCCCGTTGTTGCCTGATAAAATGCAGTCGGTCGAAGCAATATAAAAAAATCAAGATAGAAAATTATCAGAATTATTTCGATATACAAAAAAATCGGCAATAAATTCCACTGAGGATTCAGCAAAGAAAAGCACAGTACTATATTTGATGAATGAAGCAAAATGAATATTGCATAATGCAGTTTTTTCTTTCGGCTGAAAAAAACGCTATTCCGAAATAAATTATTTACGATTACCAACAGTAAATAAAAAGCATAAACTGCTACCAGAAAGAAACAAATGTACCTCAACATCGGCAAGTCGAAATTTAACATGTACAAAGTAAAAGTCGCCACAGAAAATGCGACCTCAAAAATAAAATAGGCAATTGAAATTTTTGTCAAAGTTACCAACGATAAGAAATATTGCGCCAAATATACCGTAGCTCCCGACACTAAAGTAAGCAGCAAGAAATCAAGGCTCTCCGTAAAGCTAGGAGCCACATCAAACAAAATTTTAAATAATCGCTTATTTACAAATATCGCTGCAAATAACAAAAGAAAGAAAGCAAACGCAAGATATACTTTGTTTTTTGAAATGAAGAAATATAAAAAGTTCTTCAGAATCCCGATTAAAAAAATAATGAAAACAAAAACTACTATACAATTAACAATTATCACTTGATTCATATAACTTGCCTGTCATTCTTTTTATATTTCAGATTAAAAAAGCCGAAATTCGGAAAGAACTCGGCTTTTTATTTATCAGATAAAATTTAATTATTTTTCAGAGCCTTAACTGTAGTTTCAAATGATTCAACATTGCTTACACTGTAAATAGTGGCATTTCTGTCAATCTTACGAACAAAACCGGCAAGAGTTTTTCCCGGTCCTACTTCAACAAATGTATCAAAACCTTCAGCCAATAAGTTTTCTATAGTCTTTCTCCATTGTACCGGAGAATACATTTGTTTTACCAGCATATCTTTTATTGTTTCCTCATTATGAGGCAAAGCTGTGACATTAGAATAAACAGGAGCTGAACCTGCCTGAAATGTTAAAGCATCCAATTTTTCTTTTAATTGATTTGAAGCTTCTTTCAACATAGGTGAATGGAACGGTCCGGAAACATTTAAGACAACCGCACGTTTTGCACCGGCTTCTGATGCCAATGCACATGCTTCTTCTACAGCGACTTTTTCTCCACTAATTACAAGCTGTCCCGGACAATTATAATTAGCAGGAACAACTATTCCACTTTTTACTTTTCCACATACATTTTCCACAGCGGAATCTTCCAATCCCAAAATAGCAGCCATTGCACCAGCACCGGCAGGAACCGCACGCTCCATGATGATTCCGCGTTCCTGAACAAGTTTTACACCGTCTTCATACGTTAAGCGACCTGACGCTGCCAAAGCTGAGTACTCACCGAGACTAAATCCAGCGTAAGCATCAAACTTTACACCTGCATTTTCAAGCAGTCTGTAACAAATAAAAGAAATCATATATATAGCAGGCTGCGTATTTTCTGTTTTCTTTAAGTCCTCTTCCGGTCCTTCAAAACAAATTTTTTCAATATCACAACCTAAAATCTCTGATGTTTTATCCATTCTGAATTTAACCAGAGGATAATTGTCGTATAAATCTTTTCCCATTCCGACATACTGAGAACCTTGTCCGGTAAAAAGAGCTGCAATCTTCATTTTTTTACTCCTTAAATTAGCTTTCTTTAAAAATACCGATTTTGCGGAATTTCGCATACCTAACTTCAATCAAATGATCCATTTCATATTGAGAAAGTTCTTCTAATGCACTTCTAAGTTTATTTTTAATATTTTCTGCCATTTTTGGATAATCCAGATGGGCACCGCCTTCCGGCTCTTCTATAATTCCGTCTATGATCTCCATTTGCAGCAAACTACTTGCGTCAATCTTCAACGCCTGCGCAGCATCTATTGCCTTGCTGGAATCTTTCCATAGTATAGAAGCACATCCTTCCGGTGAAATTACCGAATAAATAGAATTTGTCAGCATAAAAACTTTATCAGCTACAGCCAAAGCCAAAGCTCCGCCCGAACCGCCTTCTCCGGTAATAATAGAAATTATCGGAGTTCTTAAACCCGACATTTTATAAAGATTATACGCTATAGCTTCACCCTGTCCGCGCTCTTCCGCACCCAATCCCGGATATGCTCCGGCAGTATCGATAAAGTTAATAATCGGACGACCGAATTTTTCAGCCTGTTCCATTAGGCGCAGTGCTTTACGGTAACCTTCCGGGTGAGGCATTCCAAAATGACGCTTAATATTATCCTTTGTATCTTTACCTTTCTGCGTGCCTATAACAGTTACAGGAATACCTTCAAACATGCCGATTCCGCCGACCATAGCCTGATCATCTGCAAATCTTCTGTCACCGTGTAACTGCACAAAATCTGTTATCAAGTAATTTATGTAATCTAAAGTTGTAGGTCTGTTGTGATGACGTGCCAGCTGTATTCTTTCGCCCGGCGTAATTTTTCGATAAAGCTCCACTTTTAATGTGGATGTATCATTTTCCAATTGTTTAATAATAGGAAGCAATGCAGTATTGGATTTATCAGAAATCTCAGACTTTAAATTATCCAATTTAGACTGCAGATCCTTTAATTCTTCTTCAATGTCTTTTTTTGCCATTGCTGTTACTCCTATTTATTTCAAACCATACTGTTCAATTCTGAACTTCTTATTATTTCTAAGTATGCTGATTCTATGCATTTTCAACAAATTCGCTAACGTATCACGCATAAATTCTCTCGGAACAATTTGATCCAACATTCCATGTTCCAACAAAAATTCCGCACGCTGAAAACCTTCCGGCAGCTTCTGGTTAATAGTCTGTTCTATTACACGCGGACCTGCAAAACCAATCAAAGCTTTCGGCTCTGCAAGAATTATATCTCCAAGATATGCAAAGGAAGCTGTCACGCCTCCAGTTGTAGGATGTGTCAAAACGCTGATGTACAGCAATCCGGCATCAGAATGACGCTTCACAGCAGCTGAAGTCTTTGCCATCTGCATTAATGACAAAATTCCCTCCTGCATTCTGGCACCGCCCGATGCACAAAAAATAACTACGGGAAGCTTCTTTTCCGTTGCATATTCAAAGCCTCTCGTTATCTTTTCACCTACAACAGACCCCATACTTGCCATGATAAAGCGAGTATCCATTACCATAATCACTACAGGTTCACCGTTAATTTTTGCTTCACCTGCAATCACGGCAGAATACGAACCGGTCTGCTTTATTACATTTTTTAATTTATCATCATAACCGGGAAAGTTCAGCGGATCCATTGACCGCATTTTACGACCGAATTCAGAAAAGGTACCTTTGTCAATCGTGTACTTCAAACGCTCCATACTTGTAAGTTTATGATGAAACCCGCATTCCGGACAAACAAAAAGGGTTTTCGATAAAATCTTATTAAAATGCGTAGTTCCACATTCAGGACATTTTATAAAAAGATTTGCCATACATTATCCCCCTATTTCTTTTCGTTACCAAATTTTTTCTCAATAAAATGAGTTGTTATATTACCGGCAAGGAAATCGCTGTCCTCAAGTATTTTCTGATGAAACGGAATCGTAGTTTTTACACCTTCAATAACAAATTCCCCCAATGCACGTTTCATTTTCTGAATCGCTTCCTGACGGTTTTTCCCATGAACAATAAGCTTTGCTATCATGCTGTCATAAAAAGGGAGAATTGTGTAACCTTCGTAAACTGCCGAATCCACACGAATTCCGTTTCCGCCCGGCACAATATATTTTGTAATTTTTCCGGGACAAGGCATAAAATTCTTTTCCGAATCTTCCGCATTAATACGGCACTCTATTGAATGACCGTTCACATGCAAATCTTCTTGTTTAAAAGATAATTCTTCTCCGGAAGCTATTCTGAATTGCTCTTTTATCATATCTTGACCGGAAATCATTTCCGTTACCGGATGTTCAACCTGAATTCTTGTGTTCATTTCCATGAAAAAGAACTCGCCCTGCTGAGTCATAATAAATTCAATTGTTCCGGCTGATGAATAATTAGCTGCTTTGGCAGCTTTTACGGCGGCTTCACCCATTTTTCTTCTGGTTTCTGCATCTAAAGTAGGAGACGGAGCTTCTTCCAGTAATTTTTGATGACGGCGCTGAAGTGAACAGTCACGTTCAAACAAATGAACTACATTGCCGTGCTGGTCTCCCAAAATTTGCACTTCAATATGGCGCGGATTTTCAATATAGCGTTCCATATACACATCCGGATTATTAAAAGATGCTTTTGCTTCATTAGAAGCCATCAAGTAGCTGTCAATCAATTCATCCTCACTGTGGGCTATACGCATTCCCTTTCCGCCACCGCCGGCACTTGCTTTAATAATTACCGGATAACCTATTTCTTTTGCTGTTTTTAATGCTTCTTTTTCAGAAGTTATAATATCACGGCTTCCCGGAGTAATCGGAACGCCAGCTTCACGCATTGTTTTACGCGCTGTAGCTTTATCGCCCAATGATCGGATTGCATCGCTGCTTGGACCAATAAATTTTATTCCGAGTGCATCACACGCATCTGCGAAATCTGCATTTTCCGAAAGAAAACCGTATCCGGGATGAATAGCATCAGCTTTTGTGGCTTCTGCGGCACCCAATAAATTTTGATAAGCTAAATAACTTTTTGAACTTAACGCCGGCCCGATACAAACTGATTGATCTGCCAACTTAACATGAAGAGAATTCTTGTCCGCTTCTGAATAAACGGCTACGGTTCGGATTCCAAGTTCTTTCGCTGCTCTGATAATTCTTACGGCAATCTCACCTCGGTTTGCTATTAAAACCTTTCTTATCATATCGCCCTTCCCGTTTACTCTTTTTCAATTCTAAAAAGAACCTTTCCGTATTCTACCAAATCTCCGTCTTTCAATAAAACTTCGCGTACCACACCGTTGACTTCACATTCAATTTCATTAAAATTCTTCATTGCTTCAACGATACAAAGTTTTTGACCTTTTGTAACTTTTACACCGACTTCCACAAATGCCGGAGCCCCCGGTTTAGATGATGAATAATACGTACCTACCAATGGAGATTTTACTTCATAAAGATTGCTTTGTGCAGGAACCGGAACTTGCGGTTTATTTTCAGCCGGAATACTCTCTACGGCTTTTTCTGCCGGTGCAGCAACAGAAACCGGAGCTGCCGCATTCACAACTGTTGTCTGTGCAGCAGTCTGAACTGTGGGTTGTTGTTTATAACAGCCTCGGCGAAATTCAAAAACATCTTTTCCGTCTTTAATAATAACTTCGCTGATGTCGTTTTTTTTCATTGAATCAAACATTTTTTCAAAATCAAATTCTTTCAATTTTTTCCTCCTGAGAAAATTCTCTAATTTGAATCATTCCCGTTTGTACCTCCGCCCATTCCCTGCAAAAGCATTTCATAAACACTTTCAAGAAGATTTTTGCGAGATTCCGAATTCTGCCTTATGTTTAAGGAAGAATCTAAACCAGGAATAAAAAAGAGTTCGACTAAGCGAAAAAGCATATTGTTGATAAAAAACTGCGCTAAATCTGTACGGACATCATTTCTGATTATAGATTTTTTTCTTCCGATTTCTACAAACTTAGCCGTCACAGCCGTTACATGCTTATTAACATAACGCCGGATTGTCCGCCAATCCGGATAGTCAACCTCATAATTTACCCTCAGATAAAGACGGTAATGATTTGGTAATTTCTCATAGAACCGAATCATTTGGAAACATGCGCTGATAAAGATTTCTTTCAGTTCCATAGAATCACTGTAAGTAATATTTTCTACCTTATACATATAAGTAATCTCTTTCAATGCACGCCGTATGACAAACACAAAAAGATCTTCCTTATTTGGAAAATATTGGAACATAGAACCTTTTGAAATCCCGGCTTTCTTGCAAATCGTATTCGTTGAAGCCTGCGTGTAACCACATTCGGCAAATTCTTCCAAAGCAGCCTGAAATATCAAGTCCTGCTTTTTTTTATTTAACGACACGAAAGTTTTTGTCGGCAAAAGAAACTCCAATCAACAGCCAGTTTCCGGCATCGGTTTTGTGAAAAAAACACCGTATAATAATAGATTAGTTCTAAAAAAGCAAGTTTCATTTCCGCCTTTCACGAAAATAAGACTTGCCATTGAGTACAAACAGCTTTCAAATATTCATCTTTTTGTTCCGGTGCTAAGAAACTGTATTCAAAGCTGTTGCAGATAAGTTTTCTTAAATCATCAAGCGGAATCTTCAAATATTCATACAGGTTATAAAATTCATCCAAAAGTTCCACGTTAAAAAAAGTAGGATCATCGGAATTTAATGTTACCGGAACGCCGTTTTCATACAGCGGCTTTATTGGATGCTCTTCGATTTTCTTTACATAATATTTTGTAAACACATTGCTTGTCGGACAGCACTCCAATGCAATATTTTTTTCCGAAAGAAGCTTTTGCACTTCCTTGCTGAAAATACTGGAAATTCCGTGCCCTATTCGTGACACATGAAGCAGCTTAACAGCATCTTCTATTGATTCTGCACCTGCAACTTCACCGGCATGAGCTACTAATTTCAAACCGGTTTCTTCCGCCTTTTTAAATACTTCCACAAATTCTCTTGCTGCGCCTTTGTTTTCGTCTCCGCCAAGCCCGATTCCTATAATTTCAGGATATTTATCGCGCAATTCTAATGTCAGATTAAGGTTAGCCAATGCATTTTCAACACCGAAACCTCTGGAAACATCTATTAAATACCGTATTTCAATTCCGTGCTTTTTCTTCATTTCACGTATGCCGGTCACCATAATGTCCATAATTCTGAAGAAATCCATTCCTGCCCGGATAAAAGAAGTCGGTGCAATAAAAACTTCCGCATAAACAATTCCGTTACGCAGAAAATATTTTTCCATATCACCTAGCAGCAAAGCAAAATCGTCAATTGTAAATACTTTCTGAATTGATATAAAAGCAGAAATAAAATCTGAAAAATCATGAAACTTAAACAATTCCTCAATATCACTTTTTGTGTATTTTTTCTCAGGATAAGCTCGCTTATAAATGGTAAGCACAGTATCATGACTGACCATTCCTTCCGCATGAAGATGAAGTTCTGCCTTAGGAACTTTCCTAAGCTTGTCATAAAAATTTTCTTTTGTCATATTTTATTCCTATTCATTTCTATCTTTTCAGTATAGACTTTTACCTCTATCGACAATGCAAAGTTAAAAAATTATTAACTCAATCAATTATATCGCTGATTTTATTCCATTATTACAAACAAAACTCAAGACATTGGATTTTTAACTGAAACTGTTGTATATTCTCCGTTTTAATCTAACCTATATAAATTAACAGGAAATAAAATGGACAACGATAAACTTTGGTCTGTAAAAAGTGAAAAAGACGTATTTTCATGCCGCATTGCAACAATAAATGCAAAAGATTGCGTTCTCAATTCAAAAAAAATATCACACACATTTTACACAATAAAAATGAAAGATTGGGTAAATATTTTTGCCTTAACCGATAAAAACAATGTAGTAATGGTACGTCAGCATAGATTGGGTAAAAACCTTGTTACGCTGGAAGTTCCTGCCGGTACTTTGGAAAATAATGAAGATCCAAAAGAAGGAATTATTCGAGAACTTGCCGAAGAAACAGGTTATGCCGCTGATAATATAATTTTGCTAAAGTCAATAAATGTAAATCCGGCAATACAGGACAATGTCTGTCACTTTTTTTTCGCACAGAACTGCAAAAAAATTGCCGAAACAAATTTTGATGAAACAGAGGAAATAGAAACTGAGTTAATTCCACTGGCTGACATTTTAAAAACTCCCAACGACGGAAATAAATTAATTCAAAATTCTGTCACACTGCTTTCAATTCTTCTTGCTAAAAATTACCTTTCCGAACACGGAGATTTAAAATGACACTGAAAAAAATCAAACTGTCGCTGCTGTTTGCATTTATACTTCTGGCTTCTGCTTACGGCGAATCATTATCCGTTATGCACTGGAATATTTCCAATGCGTTTGACACTGTTAAAGACCCCAAAAAAAATGACACCGTTATTCCAATAGAAAAATATAATGACAAAATGAGTATGACTGCCGAAGTAATAAAAAAGCACATGACGGATATAGTTACACTTTGTGAAGTAGAAAATATCAACGTACTGGAAGATTTGGCCACTCGCTGCGGTTATGAATATTTCTACCTGATTGAAGGCAACGACCCGCGCGGAATAGATGTAGCTGTAATGTCTGTATACGAAATGAATTACAAATCAAACAAGGATATGCCTACTCCGTATCCGGGAAACCCAAGATATAAATTCAGCCGCGACTGCGTAACAGGACAATTCAAAACGCCAACCGGAAAAAACTTCTGTATAATCACAACTCACTTAAAATCAAGTTTCCGCGATGATGGAAAATCTGAAATGAAGCGTGACGCACAGGCAAAAGGAATGCTTAATGTAATTGAAAATATTTATAAAACAGAAAAAAGCGAGCCATTCCTAATAATTACCGGAGATTTAAACACAACGCGCTACAGTTCTACATTGCAGATTCTCGAAAAAGCAGGACTGAGAATTCTTAATTACAAAGAAAAACAAAACGATTTCTACACCTACATTTATAAAAACGAAAAACAGGACTTGGATTATATAATCGTGAATCAGAAGTTGGAAAAAGCGATGAAACATACCAAACTACGGACAATAAACAGCAAAATAGTCTCCGATGTAAGCGATCATTACCCGATAATATTGGAATTTGACTTGTAAGTACTATTGGTAAATTGAAACCTTGCAGTTGTTTAAAATACGTATGGCTTGTGGTAGCTAACACAAGGGACAGACCATGATTCCAGAATGAGATATAATAATATTAGCATAACTTAGTAAACACAAAAAATGCGCATATTATTTTAATAGTAAGAGATGTGACTGAGCACATAATCTTTTTTTCAAAACCAAACATTAGTCAAAAAATCGGAACTCTAACCCAGATTCGAAAAACGCTCGACCGCTTTTGTGAAGCTTTCTATTGTCTTGTCAGCGTCTCCATGTTGAATTCCGTCGCGGACGCAGTGTTTGATGTGCCCCTCAAGGACAATCTGTCCACAGCGGTGCAGCGCAGACTTTGCCGCATTGATAAGCGAAATCACGTCCTCGCACGGAGTGTCCTCATCAACCATCCGGTCAATTGCCTGAACCTGCCCGATAATTTTTTTCAGTCTGCGATGAAGATTCTCTGCATCCATGCACTGTCTCATAATTTACCTCGATTCATAAAATGTAGACAAAAAAAGCAAACTACACCTTAAAAAGTCCGATCTGTGTTCCAATTTCTTTTACACAAGTCGTAACATCGCCTGAAATTTCAGAAAGGACTTCGCGGCTTTGGCTCACCTTTGCCGCACCGTTCTGCATTTCGCTCATGCTGCTTTTTATTGTCTCGGTTGTGTCCTGAAGCCGTTGAACTTCCGCAAGAATGTGCTTGTTGCCTTCCGTCATTTCTGCAGAAGCGACCTTTACTTCCGAAGTCGAATCGTTCATTGAGCGAAGCGCATCTGTAATCTGCTTTGAGCCAATCTGCTGTTCGTCCATTGCGTTTTTAATCTGCATGATAATCTGGCTCGTTTCGTTGATATTTTCGGAAACAAGAGAAAATTCTGAGGAAGTTTCATTTGAAAGTGAGACCACGTTCTTTATGGTTTCCTGGACTTTTGAAAGTTCCGTTCCGATTGAATGAGAGCGGTCGGTGGAAGTTGCGGAAAGTTTTCTGATTTCATCGGCAACAACGCTGAATCCTTTTCCGGCTTCTCCTGCGTGTGCTGCTTCAATCGCCGCGTTCATCGCCAAAAGATTTGTCTGCGCCGCAATGTTTGCAATGGCAACGTTCGCATCCTGAAGGATTTTTGACTGCTGTTCGATTTCGAGAATCATTTTGTTCACATTCGACTGGTTTGCAATTCCAATATTTGAATGTCCTTCAAGAAGCTCAAACGACGAAATCATTTTGCCGACCGATGTGTTCACGGAATTTATATTTCCAATCATCTGCTCAACTGCGGAAGAAGCCTGCTGAACGTTGTCCGACTGCGTCTGAATCATTTTTTCAAGCGACTCAATGTTGGAGCTGATTTCGTTTACAGCTCCGGCAGTTTCCTGGACAGCGCCTGCCTGTTCCTGAATCAAGCCGTTTACACTTTCGATGTTGGAAGCAATCTGCCCAAGCGAAGCGGCCGCATCCTGCGTGCAAGTCTGAAGCTTCTCGTCCACTGCGGAAAGGTTGTCTTTTGAAGTCAAAATCTTTTTTACGATTTCCTGAAGTTTTTCAAGGAACTGATTGAATCCTTTTATTACCTCGCCGATTTCGTTGTCTGAAATAACATCAATCCGTTTTGTAAGGTCGGCGTTTCCTGTTGCGATCTTATCAACCGACTGCTTTACAAAAACAAGCGGCTTTATAAAAGTCCTAACCATGTTCAGCACAATGAAAACCGCAAGAATAATCACGGCGACCATAATTCCTGAAATCCAGAAAAGCATTCTTGTGAGCGAGCTGAAATAGACTCTGTACGGAGCAACCGCCAGCACAGACCATTGGGAGTCCGGAACCGGTGCGAACGAGGCAATCATTTTTTTGTTCTGCGTTTTGTCAAAATACTGAAATGCGCCTTTGCTTCCTTTGAGTACCTGATCAAGAAGTTCCTGCGGATAAACGTCTTTTGCATTTTCGGCTGTTTCTGAGCTGAAGTATTTTTCGGAATTCGCGGAAGCCACGATGTTTCCTGACTGGCGGCTGATTACGCAAGGCTTTGTTCCTTCGCCCAAGTCGATATTTTTTATCGTGTCGTAAATCGCGTTTCCGTTTACAACAAGAACCAGAACTCCGGTAACATTTTTATTACCGTCGTAAACAGGCACGCTGTAGTGCTGCAGAACAGAATTCGTAACCGGGCTGAATTTCGGGTCTGAAAAAAAGTTGCTTCCGCTTATCGCCTGCTGAAAATACGGGCGGTTCGCAAAGTTGATGAAACGTCCGTCCTCCAAAAGGGAATCTCCGTTTTTGTCGTAAAATGCAACGTCCCTGTATCTTGAATCCAGATTGGCAAGAATCGGAGCAAGAAGTCTATGCTTCTGGCTGAGCGGCACATCTTCCTTTCCCAAAAGCTCAAGACTTGCAATGGCTTTCAGTGCGGTGAATTTATTTTCGTTTATTCCTTCAATTTGATTCGACAAATCGTCTGTGATTGCCGCAAGCTGATTGTTCACGGATTTTTTCAATGCCTTTGCGGAAATTCCGTAAGAAGTAATTCCTATAAGAAGATTTGTAGCAACAAAAGTTGCAATTAAAATAACGCCAAATGATGATTTTCTGCCTTTGCAATTCATAATAACATTATAAAATTAATACATAAAATTATCAATTTTTTTATTGCAAGTTTTACAGCAGACAAAATGAAATTGAATTAACTTAAAATCATGACATCTTTGATGTATTAAGAAAAAATTATAGAACAAAAATAATCGGATATTTTCTATATAACTAATGGATACAAAACAACTTACAAGAAAGTAATTTTTACGAAAGAGACATGAAAATTTGCCCCATAACAAGCAGATATTCAACAGCTGAATTGGAAAGCTTAAAGTATACAAATAAAGTTTTAAGGCGAGAAAACATTGATTTTATCATCAAAAATGATTTTCCGGCAGCAGTTAAAACTTTTGTGCGCATAGTTGTAGCCAAGCACCGGCGATTCCAAGCTCAGGAACAATTCCGAAGCCAAAAATCAGAATCGGGTCAAGGACAGTATTTGTTACAGCTCCTGCAATCTGGGCAATCATCGGGAGCTTCATGTTTCCCTGCGCCTGATGAATCTTTGTAAAAATGCTTTCTAAAAAAAATTCCTGCGCTTCCGATTGTAACAATCTTTCCGTACAAAAGCGCATAGAACATTGCTTCCTTAGACCTTGCAGAAACGGAAACAAAGCTTTCCATAAACAACTCTGCAAGAATAGAAAGAAAAATCCAAGAAATAAGGACAAGAAAAATTCCAGTTCCGCCGGCTGAATCCGCGTCTTTATTTTTTCCCTGTGCATACCGACGAGTCATCAAAATGTTCACGCCGGTTCCAGTTCCCCCCGCAATCGCGACAATCAGACACTGCACAGGAAAAATCACAGAAAGCACCGTAAGTCCGTCCGCAGAATATCGTCCGACAAAAAAACTATCTACTATATTATAAAGCGACTGAATAAGCTGGGCAGCCATAACAGGAGGCGCAATTTTGAGCAATATTTTTAGAACACTGCCGCTACCAAAGAAGTCGGCAGATGATACAGCCATATTTTATCCTTGAAAATCAACTTGTCGAATCGCAATAATCGACAACTAATGATTTTTTCGTGCGATTATATTCTGACTGGCAATATTTGCCAACAGGAAATTGCGTTCAGATTTTTTGATTTCTTCTATTAAAATTGTCATATTTTTATTTTACAGATTTCCAGAAGCTGATGAAGAACTATTCCTCATCAAAGTAATCGTTATCCAGTTTTTTTAGTTCGTAGCAGTGCATCTGTGCAACGCCAAGATTATATTCAATCATCAGATTTGCAAGCTTCATGCCGTCGATAAGGATAACTTTAGTGTCGTTCATGGGCTTGTAATCCAGCGCCTCTTTTGTGAATGATGACGCGGTTATGAAAACTCCTTTTTTTGCACCTTGACCGGCAAGTGCGCCGACAAATTTCTGAATTTCCGGGCGACCAATAACGTTGTTCTCTTTCCAGCGTTTTGCCTGAATATAAATCACGTCAAGACCGAGCTTGTCTTCTTTTATGATCCCGTCAATGCCTTCGTCTCCAGTTCTGCCGATTGCCTGCCCAGCGTCTTTTATCGAGCCTCCATAGCCCATTTTTACGAGCAGGGCGACAACGAGTTTTTCAAAAAATGACGGCGACACATTTCTGATTTTATCCAAAAGTTCCTCTGCAAGTGATTTTTGAAAATCGTGAAAGGCTGTTTCAATAAGTTCCTCTGGAGTCTGATTTTTGTAGTCGGTTTCAGTTTCCTGCTTTTCTTCTTTCGGATTCACCTTGTTCTGAAAATCATTGAATTCGTCGTATTGCTTTAAAAATTTATTGTCAATTTTCTGCGGAGAATCTTTTAAGACCTGTTTTCCTCTTTCTGTGATTTTAAGAACGCCTTTTCCCTTGTATTCTATGAGGCAGGCTTTTTTGAGATATGTTTTTGCCCAGCCAACGCGGTTGTCAAAAATGCTCTGATTTCCGCTCGGAAGAAGACATCCCAGTTCTTCTTCTGTAAGACCAAAATTCTTCGCAATGGAATCTGCAATCTCACGGAATTTATGTTCTTTGCCGTCAGCTACACTTTTCAAAACAGGAAGCATCAAAGTCTGGTAATCTGGAATTTCTTTCATTTTTTTCTCCGTAAAATCTGAATGAAAACATTCTGCAATATAAATTGGATTTTATGAAATCAGCGGATTCTTAATTCTGTCGTTTTTCCGCCTCTTCCAGTTCCTTTACAAGTTCAGAAAATTTCACCGTCGCAAGGCTTTGCTCAAATGCTTTCTGAGCGTCGGCAAGGTGCGAGTCGAGAATCTTGTGAATATTTCCGCCAACAGGACACGCAGGATTCGGCTGCTCGTGAAAACCAAAGACATTTTCCTCCATGCTGCCCGAAGCCTTGTAAATATCAAAAAGCGTGAACGACGACGGCTCCGCAATAATTTCTGCCCCGCCGGTTCCAGCCGCAACCTTCACAAGCCCCGCCGCCTTGAGCGAAAGAAGTGTCCGCCTGATAATGACCGGATTCACGCTCGTGCTTCTCGCAATAAAATCCGAAGTAACCTTCGTTTCCCCACCGAACCGGTGAATGCACAACAAAGTGTGAACCGCCACCGTAAATTTGCTGCTTACCTTCATATTTAAACTCTACCAAATTTTCGCTGTAACTTCAATTATTACAATATTATAGAAGGGGAAAGCCTTCCCCTCGCTCCCAAGCCAAGCCGCTCCACGAATCGCTCCTGCAAGCAGATCCGATTCTCTCCGTTTTTTCGGCTTTTTTTAATGTTTTTCCAACTTTTTTTATTAATTTTCACAAAAACTTTTAGTCCATGTCATTCTCTGACTTGGCTTTTCTTGTCATTCCCGTACTTGATACGAGTATCTACATTAATTGCTTTACAAGAGATTGTCGGGTCAAATCCGGCAATGACAAAGGAGATAAAAGCCCGAAAAGTTTTGTTGATAAACCTAAGCCCCCAGACCTATATTCTACTTTAGTATTAAGGTCTGTCCCTTGCGTTTCTTGCGTTTCTTGTCATTCCCACACTTGTTGTGGTAATCTACCCTACAGTTTTACAAAAGAGCAACACATCAAACTAAATCAAATTGTTAAACATCGGGAATAAAATAATTTTCTGCGGTATGAACATTTACACCGAAAACATTGCGTATTATCTGCGGTTCCAAGATTTCAGATGTTTTACCGTAAGCGACCGATTTACCGTTCTTCATCAAAAGTACATGCTGACAATACAGCGAAACCAAATTTATATCATGAACAATCACTATAATCTTACGATTTTCCGCAGCTGCAATTTCACGAAGAAGCTTAAATATTTCAATCTGACTGCTCCAATCCAAATGAGAAATAGGTTCATCGAGCAGCATCAGGCGCGTATTTTGTGAAATTGCTCCGGCTATAAGAATTTTCTGCCGTTCTCCGCCGCTTAGTTCATTAATATTGCGCTGAGCAAAATCCTGCATTTCCACACGCTCCAGACCGGCGTAAACTTTTTCAAAATCTTCTTTGTTAATAGAAAAGCCTCTGTTTCCAATCATCATAAGGAGAAAATCAACAACCGACAAATCAAAAACCGTATCGAGAAATTGCGGTACATAAGAAATCATCTGCGCAACGGCATGATTTCCAAGCTGCCTGTAGTCCATATCATCAACAACTATCTGTCCGGCTGAAGGTTGAATTATCCCGGCAAGAAGTTTCAGCAGCGTCGATTTGCCGCTTCCGTTATTGCCAACAACCGCAGTCAATCCGTCATTCGGGAAATTCAGCGACAAATCAGAAAAAACTTTCTTGCAGTTATAAGAAAAATCAACATGCTTCAACTGAAGATTCATTATCCGTTCCTTTGCGTTTATTTAATATGAAAGCGTTCCATTTCATCAGCCGTCACATCGCCAGTACAGATAAATGTCTTTCCGTCGAGTTCCATATCAGCTTCACCTTTTCCTTTTGTTGTGCAGTAATGAGAAAATAATCTACATGCAAAATCAATTTGTTCATCGGAAAATGATTCACCGTAAAATAGAATCGACGGTCCGGGTGTTTTGCCGCCGCATATAAAGTGACAATCCGGGTGCTTTTCATGAAATGCAATAAGTATTTTGTTTTCCTGCTGGTCTCTTCCTACAAGCAAGTATTTTCTGTAATCAAGCCGGAACAATCTGGCACTGCGAATCATGGAAAACAACGCCGGCTCCTGCGTAAAATCATCTTCAATAAATACAGAAAGTCTTCTGGAAAATTCACGCTCTGTAAGGCAGCAGCCGCCTGCCGGAGACGGATACTCGGTAAGACCATAAGACGCTGCAAGTGCAAGCTGTTCTTTACGCCCACGTCCGTTAATTGCAAACATTTTATCGCGTGAAATCCAACCGGCTTTTTCCGGATAAGTTTCCGGCAAAAGTTTCGCACATAACGGACGGACAAGAAGCTCCCCATGAGCCTGAACATTACTGATATGACGCATTGCCGCCTCCCTCTGCGACATAGGGCGTTGTCCCAAAACTTCGCCTGTTATCACAAATGAAGCACCGTATTTTTCCAAAAGCGACAAAGCTTTTTCTATCATCAACGCATGGCAATCTATGCAAGGATTCAAGCCTTTGCCGTAGCCTGATTTAGGATGTTTTACAATTTCAAACTGTTCTTCACTGAAATCTACATATTCTAATGTCACTCCTAATTGAGCTGCGGCTTTTTCTGCCTGTTCATTTTTGCCGCCAAAAAAATACGAAACAAAATTCAGCGGAATTACTTCTATTCCTTGATTCTGAATCACTCTTACAGACAAAATGCTGTCTAATCCACCGGAAAATAGTGCCAATGCTTTCAATTTTTATCTCCTTTTGCTTCGTAACTTACCACATAAACATTTTATTAAAAATAAAATTTTCCCAATTTTAACATTCTGACTTCATTACGGAATTTATTCTTCGTACTTCAAAATATCTCCGGGCTGACATTCGAGACTTCGGCACAAAGCTTCCAATGTAGAAAATCGTACTGCGGTAACTTTGTTATTCTTTATCTTTGAAAGATTAACATTGTTAATTCCAACTTTTTCTGCAAGGTCATTCAGCGATATTTTCCGTTCCACCATAATGCGGTCAAGATGTAAAACAATTTTACCCATATTACGCCGTCCTTATATAAGCCCTTCGACTTCTTCTTCAAGCTTGATTCCATAAGCAAAAATGCGTGAAAAACAAATCATCGCAATTCCCATAGCTATTCCGACAATCTGAACACTTGTCTCACATAAATCCACACCAAGCACAATACGTGCGATAACGCTCATAATAAAACCAATTACCGGGATCATTATGCTGAAAATCCCGATTTCACGTACCATTCTTACAACGTCTTTTTGAAACGGCGTTTTTCCTTTGCTGAACCAAGTGCTACCTTCGCAAGTTTTGATTATCAGATAAATATTTCTGAAAATCATTGTCATGCATAACATTGTGAAAATTCCTGCAAAAGCAAAAATTTTGACTGCACCGGGAATAAGAACGCCGTTTGAATCTGCAATCATAATTTCAAATCCATTCGTAGCAATCGTTCCATTTCCGACCGATTCAAGAAGAAACTGCCCAAATTCCTGTGGCTGCACAAAAGAAAGGACAGCTGCAACAATCATTAGCAACGAACTGATAAAAAAAATGACTTCAAAAACTCTGGAAATAATCTTTGTTATTCTGTTAATATTTTTGTTTGACATAAAGCAACTCCTTATGAAACGTATTATGCCGCGCTGAATATCATTTGTCAATAACTTTTTATTGTTAAACGATAAAAATTAATCTTTTATTGATATATTTTTTGTTTCCAAAGTATAACAAAGGTCACTGAAAAATTGGTGCCAGACCTGTATTCTATTTCGGAATCAGGGTCTGTCCCTTTAGATCTCCGGGTCAAGCCCGAAGATGACAATCCGTCTGTGTGGTGCCAGACCTGTATTCTGTTCCGGAATCAGGGTCTGTCCCTTTAGATCTCCGGGTCAAGCCCGAAGATGACAAACTGTCTGTGTGGTGCCAGACCTGTATTCTATTCCGGAATCAGGGTCTGTCCCTTTCGCTGTTCAGTGACATAAAAAAAGCTGCCCCTTATGAAGTTTTGGAAACTTCCGGGACAGCCCTTTTCTTTGTAGAAATAAAACTTAAACTTTAAAGCGGTCAATTTGATCTGAAATCTTATCGATTGAACCTTCAACCTTTGATGAGATTTCGCTAAGTGCAGCACCTGTTTCGTTTATTTTCTTTGCACCTACAGCCATTTCATCCATGCTTTCTTTCATTACAAGTGTAGCATCCTGAAGCCGTTTAATTTCTTCCAAAATCGCCTGATTTCCAGCAGACATTTCAGAAGATGCGCCGCGAACTTCTGTAGAGCTGTCGTTCATTGAATGAAGAGCTTGACTTATTTGTTTGGAACCTTCGTTTTGTTCTTCCATTGCTGATTTTATTTGAACTACAAGTTGATCCGTATCTTTTATTTTGTCTGATACATGTTTAAATGCAGCACTAGATTCAGCAGATGATGTTACAACTTCATTTATAGATTCCTTAATATTGTTCAGCTGTTCCCCGATTGTCTTTGACTGTGAAGTAGAAGTTTCTGAAAGTTTGCGGATTTCATCAGCAACAACACTGAAACCTTTTCCTGCTTCACCTGCATGAGCCGCTTCAATTGCAGCATTCATTGCAAGAAGATTTGTCTGATTTGCAATAGAAGAAATTGCCGCATTAGCTTCCTGAAGCATTACAGACTGCTGTTCAATCTTTTCAATCTGTTCATTTACAATCTGCTGTTTTGCGAAACCGTTATGCGCTTCTGTCTGGAGTTCACCGAAAGAATCTGCCATTTTATCTACAGATATATTTACGGAAGAAATATTTCCTATCATCTGTTCTACTGCGGCAGAAGCCTGACTTACACCGGCAGTTTGGTTTTCTATCATTCTTTCGAGTGAAGAAATATTTGAAGCGATCTCATTTACCGCACTTGCTGTTTCTTCAACGCTTGAGCTTTGATTAACAATCTGACCTCTTACGCTTTCAATATTAGCAAGAATCTGCGTAATTGCACTGGCTGTATTTTCTGTACTTTCAGCCATAAGGTCACCTGCTTTACTTAGTTCATCTTTTGAAAGTTTAATATCGGAAATTATATCATGAAGCTTTTCAGAAAATTTATTAACCCCTTTTACAACAAGACCAATCTCGTTCTTTGAGTTTAAGTCAATGCGCTTAGTCAAATCTGCATTGCCGGACGCAATTCCTGTTATAGCTTTTTCAAGAACTTTCAAAGGTTTAATTGAGCGATACATAATAAAACCGGTAATTAACAAAAGAAGAATAAGGCTTATAACAGAAAATCCTATCATCTGATTTTTTATAAAATGTATTGTTGAATAAATTTCTTCCTGATAAACCAATATGGCAATCGACCAATCTGTGTTTCGTATTCTGTTGAAACTTGCAAACTCAAAATTACTGTTTATACCTTTAATCCAAGCATTGCCCTTTTCTCCGTTTACCATTCTGGCTGCAAGTTGCCCCATATCTTCATGACCTTTGGAATATCCGGTAAGAAAATTTCTTTTCATTACCCAATCTTTGTTAGGATGTGAAATAATCGTACCGTCAGAATCAAGCACAACAGCATAACCTGTTTCACCTACTTTTATACTGCTTATACTGTCAGCCACACCTTCAATATTTACAACACCCGAAAAGAAACCAATATTTTTTCCATTATTGATAATAGCTCGTGTAACATGAATAACTGCATTTCCTGTTGTTTTTGAAATTGCAGGATCATCTATAAATCGTTCTTTTCCATCTTTCATAATAGCTTTAAAGTATGGTCGATCTAAAATTTCAGTTCTTTTACCTGTATCGGTATATGCAATTGCGTCAGAACCGCAGAGCATTATATAATCAAAAACTTTCGGACGCTTATCTCCGTGTGCAACAAGCCACTCTCTCATTATACTCAAATCACCTGTTGCCGCTACATCGGAATTAATATAATAATCCAGAGATGAAAAGTAACTTTCCATTTTATTTTCTATGCTATTTGCATACGCTGTAGCAATAACCGAGTAATCTCCTGCATCATCTTTCAGCTGTTCATCCTTTGTAATTCCTACAATTACCAAGATTTGCAGCGTATTAAAGAATACAATGAAAAGTCCTACAAAAAAAAGAAGGTGAATTACAAGGCTTTGCGATTTTTCCTTGTATACATTTTTAATGCCTCCACCGATACCGCTGTTTTCTGCATTATTTTGTTCACTCATAATTTTATCCTCCAAATAAAATCTAATCCGGTAAAAATTGTAGATGAAAAAACTTTTTTGTCAATTAAAAAAGATTTGGTCTTATGTAAGATTAAAAAAACTATTTACCGCACATCTGGTTAAATGCTTTTTTGTTTATTACATAATTTTTATGTTTGCTTAGTGAAATAAAACATTGCGGTAATTTACAAATTTATTTACAGACAAACAGTACAACGGTAATTAAAAGTGCTTTAAGCTTTCGCCGATTCAAGTTTATAGAAAATAGAAATTGAAATAAATGTAAAGAAATAAGAAAATACCGAAACATTTTATACAAATATTTTAAATACGATGTTTTTCCGCTTGTAAACTTCAAGAGCGTGAAAATAAGCGAGGTTTTAATTTAACAATTCCATCTCGTCATTCATTTTCACAAACCCATATTTTTCATACAGACATCTTCCCATATCTGTTGCTTCAAGCGAAACAGCTGTAATTCCTCTGGCTCTTGCTTCTTTCACAAGCAAATCAAGCATTTTGTATGCAATTCCCTTTCTGCGGTATGCATGAGAAGTGTACATGTTCATTATATATGCTTTATTGCCGCTTGGGTTATGATAAGTTGGCATAACTTGAAAAAAACTAATGCCGCCTGCACCGACAAAAACATCTCCGTCAAATACTAAATAGGCAATATGCGTATTATTACCAAGTGCCTTTTTATAATAATTATAGGATTGCAGCTTCACTTCGCTCATATCAACATCACCTGACAATTTATTAGCAGCTCTCAGCACCTCAATCCTTGTTTCCGTTAAAATATCTATATCATTTATCGTTGCTCGTTTGTAAATCAAATCCATTTTTCCTCCTTCAAACCAAAAAGTCATGATTATCTAATTATATTTTCTAAAATTTGCTAATTTGTAAATAAAAATACAGCAAAAAAATTATGAAAGAATGATAAAAATGCTGATGAAACAAAATATTTCAAGCCGACGCGATTTTTTCAGAAGAAAAAAACTTTTTGAAAAGGAATTTTTAAGCTGGCTAAAGGCGGAAAGATTAAAATTTCTGCAATTCAAATTTTATTAGAACTGTAGTATTATTATAGAAACAAGAATATGTAAGCGGAGGAAAATATGCCGTGTATTTCTAGTTTTTATGGGCTTCTGATTTATATGTATGGCGATGACCACAATCCGCCGCATTTTCACATCAACTATGGCGGAACATGGTCTGTATGTGATTTTGACGGAAATATTATTGACGGAGAACTGCCTGCCTCAAAGCAAAAACTTGTAAGTGCTTGGGCTGAAATTCACCGCGATGAGCTGATTGCGAACTGGGAACTTGCAAAGAACAAGGAAAACTTGGTGAAAATTCTTCCGCTGCAATAGGAGATTTTATGAATTCTGTCTGGACTGTAAAAAACGTTAAGCCGTTGAAAGAATACAAGTTGCTTCTCACGTTTGAGCACGGAACAAAAAAGATTTTCGACATGGAGCCTTATCTGGAATATCCGATGTACAAACCGCTTGCGGATGTTTCACTGTTCAATGCAGTATGCACGAACGGACAGACAGTCGTTTGGAATGACGACATCGACATTGCGCCGGAAACGCTTTTTGAAAAAGGCGTTTCTTGTAATGATTGAACAGTTTTCATTTCCTGAAAATTAAACGATTCCCCGACCGGCAAAACTGAAACAAACCAAAACGAGGCATTATGAAAATTGAACACGTTGCACTTTATGTGAAGGATTTGGATGGCGCGCGGAAGTTTTTTGAAAAATATTTCTGCGCAAAATCGGGTGCTCTTTATCACAACAAGGTTTCCGGCTTCAAGTCGTATTTTCTGGCTTTTGACGGCGGAGCAAGGCTTGAGATTATGACGCGTCCGGAAATTCAAAATGACGAGAAAAATCCTTTGTGCGCAGGCTACGCCCATGTCGCCTTCAGCGTGGGAAGTAAAACAGCAGTTGACGCGCTGACCGAAAAACTGAAAGCTGACGGCTACAAAGTTGCAAGCGGCCCCAGAACAACCGGCGACGGCTACTACGAAAGCTGCATTGTCGGGATCGAAGGAAACTTGATTGAAATCACGGAATAAAAGGAGGGTAAAAAAATGAACAGATTAACCAACACACAAGACAAATATCACGAAATCAAACATCGGCTTCTTCTGCTTGCTGAAAATCATGCGGAAATAAAGACTGTTGCCGCAATCGGCTCGTCAACAAGAAGCTGCGTTCCGGCGGACGAGTATTCCGACCTTGATCTTATAATCGCGACTGACGACACGGATTCTTGGCTTTACGGAAATCTTCCGGCGGAATTGGGCGACGTGAAAATCTCGTTTGTTGAGCCGACTCTTGGCGGCGGAATGGAGCGGCGAGTTCTGTACGGCGGCTGGCTCGATGTGGACATGATTGTTTTTACGACCGATCAGTTTTTGAACGCGGTGAACGATGGAACTGCAAACTGGGTGATGAACAGAGGCTACTGCGTGCTGCACGACAGAATCGGGGCGACGGAACTTTTGAAGCAAAAAATCAATGCGGAAATTCACAAGCCGAATTTTTCCGAAAGTGAATTCCAGAACCTTGCGAATAACTTTTACTTTCACACGGTATGGGCGGCGAAAAAACTTCTGCGTGCTGAGCTTTGGTCTGCTAAAATGTGTTTGGACTCGTACCTGAAAAATCTTCTGCTAAAAGTGCTGGAAGTTCATGCCGCAACAAAAAATCACTCTGATGTCTGGCACGACGGAAGATTCCTTGACCGCTGGGCAGACGAAGAAACTCGTGCGGAACTGAAAAACTGCTTTGCCCATTACGACAAAAGCGACATGAAAAATGCACTGAAATCAACTCACAGTCTTTTTGCAAGAGTCGCCACAGAAACTGCCGTGCTTAAAAACTTTGCGTACCCAAGCGAAGCGGAAAAATTTTCAAATGAATTTTTGGAAGAAAAGTTGTAAAGCAATTTACAGGAACACAATCTTAATCGCAAGATGCCGGCAGCTTTTCGCTCACTTATAAATTTCTTCCCAATGCTCTTTTGTCATAATATTTGTGTGTCCGACGCGCACTTCATTTAAAAGAGGAACAGGAACTTCGTCGCAGGTATGGTGAA
>JBNMHA010000011.1:0-32179 GCA_050872545.1 Spirochaetales bacterium
ATCCAATGCTTTACCAAATCCCTTAGTTGCACTATAAGTTGTAATAGCTGCTGTCAAAGTTGTTTTACCATGGTCAACGTGTCCGATTGTACCAACGTTAACATGTGGTTTCTGTCTAACATATGTTTCTTTAGCCATGTTTCAATCTTCCTCCTACACTAACTAAAATTTAAACTATTTATTAAAATTTTTTTTAACCCTTTTTAATGATTTCCTCTGCAATGTTTCTTGGAACTTCTTCATAAGAATCAAACTGCATTGAATAATTTGCACGTCCTTGAGACATAGAGCGTAAATCTGTTGAATAACCAAACATATTTGCCAAAGGAACTTTAGCATTAATTATTTTAGATTTATTCTTATCTTCCATATTTTCAACACGACCACGTCTTGAATTTATATTTCCGATAATATCTCCCGCATAATCATCAGGTGTAACAATTTCTACAGCCATAATAGGTTCCAACAATACAGGATTAGCTTTTTTCATACCCTCTTTAAAAGCCTGAATTGCACAAATCTTAAATGACATTTCAGAAGAGTCGACATCATGGTACGAACCATCATATAAAGTAGCCTGAACTCCCAATACTGGATAACCTGCTAAAACACCATTCATCAAAGCTTCTCTGAAACCTTTTTCTACAGCCGGAATATATTCTTTTGGAATTTTTCCTCCAACAATATTATTAACGAATTTGAATTCTTCTGAAATATCAATAGGATCAAACTTAACAACAACATGACCATATTGCCCTTTACCACCAGACTGTTTTACATATTTGTTGTTAATATCAGAAGAACCTCTGATAGTTTCTCTATAAGCTACCTGAGGAGCACCTACACCGGCCTCAACCTTAAATTCTCTTTTAATTCTGTCTACGATAATTTCCAAATGAAGTTCACCCATTCCGGAAATAACTGTATCCCCAGTTTCTTCATCAACCCTAACTCTGAAAGTAGGATCTTCTTCTGCCATTTTCTGTAAAGCAACGCTTAACTTATCATTGTCTGCTTTTGATTTTGGTTCAATCGCAACAGAAATTACCGGTTCAGGGAATACCATTTTTTCAAGAATTACAGGATTAGCTTCATCACAAAGAGTATCACCCGTTGTAGTATCTTTTAATCCTACAGCCGCAGCAATATCCCCCGCATAAACCTCATCGATTTCTTCTCTTTTATTTGCATGCATTTGAAGAATTCGCCCAATTCTTTCTTTCTTGCCTGTAGTAGCATTCAAAACATAAGAACCTGCTTTTAAAGTTCCTGAATATACTCTAAAGAAAGTTAATTTACCTACAAATGGATCTGTCATTACCTTAAATGCCAATGCAGCAAATGGAGCTTCATCTGAAGATTCTCTAACTGTTTCCTTATCATCTAATGTATGACCATTAATTGCAGGAATATCAGTAGGTGCCGGCAAATAATCAATAACACCATCCAATAATTTCTGAACACCTTTATTTTTAAAAGATGAACCGCAGAACATTGGAAAAACCTCACATGCAATAGTACCTTTTCTGATTGCACGTTTGATCATTTCAACGCTGATTTCTTTACCTTCAAGGTAAAGTTCCATCATTTCATCATCAAATTCAGAAACACTTTCAAGAAGCTTTTCACGCCATTCTGTTGCATCATCAAGAAGTTCCGCAGGAATATCTTTTTCTTCAAAGTTAGTAAGTGTTTTTTCTTCAGAATAAAAATAAGCTTTCATTCTGACCAAATCAATCATACCTTTGAATTCATCTTCTTTTCCGATAGGAATTTGAACAGGAACCGCATTTGCGCCTAATTTATCATGAACTTGATTAAGAACTTCAAAGAAGTTTGCTCCGGTTCTATCCATTTTATTTACATAAATAATTCTAGGAACATTATATTTATCAGCCTGTCTCCAAACTGTTTCAGACTGTGGTTGAACAGCACCTACAGAACAAAAAACACCAATAGCACTATCGAGTACTCTTAATGAACGTTCTACTTCTACAGTAAAATCAACATGTCCCGGAGTATCAATAATATTGATGCGGTGATTATTCCACATACAAGTAGTCGCAGCGGAAGTAATTGTAATACCACGCTCTTTTTCCTGTTCCATCCAGTCCATGGTAGCTTCACCTTCATGAACTTCACCAATTTTATGAGAAACACCAGTGTAAAACAAAATACGTTCTGTTGTAGTTGTTTTACCAGCATCAATATGCGCCATAATACCAATGTTTCTTGTCATATTTAAAGAAACTTTTCTTGCCATTATATTTATCCTTTAAAGAAATAACAAAATCTACAAATTACCATTTAAAATGAGAGAATGCTTTATTTGCTTCTGCCATCTTGTGAGTATCTTCTCTTTTTTTGTAAGAAGCCCCTGTTTTATTGAAGCAATCAGTCAATTCTCCAGCCAATTTCAAAGCCATTGTTTTTTCAGATCTTTTTCTTGCATTAGAAATAATCCAACGCAAAGCCAAAGCTTTACCTCTGACTTCATCAACTTCAATCGGAACTTGGTAAGTTGCACCGCCGACACGTCTTGATTTTACTTCAACCAACGGTCTTACATTATCAATTGCTTTTTCAAAAGCTTTTAATGCTGAAGTTTCTGTTTTTTCTTCCAATTTATCTAAAGCAACATACATAATGTGCTGAGATACTGATCTTTTCCCTTTCAGCATCATTACATTGATAAATTTAGAAACTAAAACATCGTTATATTTTATATCCGGCAAAACTTCACGTTTTGGAATAAATCTATCTCTTGCCATTTAAAATATCTCCTCTTTATACTTATGCTTTTGGCTTTTTAGCACCATATTTACTTCTGCTTCGTTTTCTTCCATCAACCCCCAAAGTATCCAAAGCACCACGAACAACATGGTATCTAACACCCGGTAAGTCTTTTACTCTTCCGCCTCTTACTAAAACAACGGAGTGTTCCTGTAAATTGTGACCAACGCCGGGAATATATGAAGTCACTTCAAATCCAGAAGTCAATCTTACCCTACATGCTTTTCTTAACGCTGAGTTCGGTTTCTTTGGAGTTAGCGTCATTACTCTTGTACATACACCTCTTCTTTGAGGACAATTTCTCAAAGCAGGAGATTTTGTTTTTGATACACTTTTCTTTCTTCCATGTCTAATCAACTGATTAATAGTTGGCATCTCTTTTTTCTCCCATATTAAAATTACATTTCGACACCCAAAAATATTTCTGCCTTATAGCAAATTTATTTTTGAGTGTCAACAAAAAAGCAAAACTTCACAATATACAATAAATATATTGTTAAAGAGTTACATACCTAAAATACTGTCTTTGTCGATAATGGCATTAACTCCGATTGGATTAGCTTTTTTCTCTTCTAAGATTCGATTAATTGAAACATCGAGGTCTTCCATGTTTTCATCATATAATTTAATCTTCTTATAAGTTTTCATACCTGTTCCTGCCGGAATCATGTGACCAATTACAACATTTTCTTTCAGTCCATTCAAAGTATCTGTCATTCCTTTTATACAACCATTAGTAAGAACTTTTGTTGTCTCTTGGAATGAAGCAGAACTTAACCAAGATTCAATTGCCAAAGAAGCTTTAGTAATACCCAGCAATACAGGTTTACCAATTGCAGGATTACCACCTTCTTTCATGATTTTTTTATTTTGCTCGAAGAATTCTGACTTATCAACCTGCTGTCCCATAATAAAATGAGTATCGCCCACTTCAATAATTTCAACCTTCTTCATCATCTGACGAACAATTACACCAATGTGTTTATCATTGATTTTTACACCCTGTAATCGATAAATTTGCTGAATTTCATTCATAATATATTTTTGCAATTCATTTTCTCCCAAAATTGCCAATATATCATGAGGATTTTTACTTCCTTCAGAAATTGGGTCACCAGCTTTTACTTTATCGCCGTCACGTACAAGCAAATATCCACCGGAAGGAACTGTATGTTTTTGTTCCCCTCCGAAATCATCTACAACCACTAAAATATCATTGCCTTTTACCTTACCCCTAAAGTAAACTGTTCCGCTTACTTTTGCCAAAACTGCAGGATCCTTTGGTTTTCTGGCTTCAAACAACTCTGTTACTCTAGGAAGACCTCCGGTAATATCTCCGGCTTTAGATGACTTCTTAGTTACTTTAGCTATCGTATCACCGGCATTAATCAAATCTCCATCTTTTACCTGAATAACTGCACCGCCAGACATACGATAGAAGGCAATTTCTTCTCCCGAATTATCCAAAATAACAATTCTTGGATCCAAAGAATCAAAAGATGAATCTACAACTTTCAGCTTCTTTGTTCCTGTTGCATCATCAGTTTCTTCCTTTACAGTAAGACCGACTTTCAAATCAATAAATTTAACCTTACCGGAAACCTCAGAAATAATAGCCTGTGAATAAGGATCAAACTCTGCTATTTTTTCTTCCGGTTCAATAGGAAGACCTACATCTTTAAATAAATATGTTCCGGCCTGAACATCTCTATCAATAAGGTCATTTGCAACAATATACATTTTAGAACCATAAATTTTTATGGTTCCGGCTTCATTTGCAACTTCAACGTCACCATTACTTTTCTTAAACAACTGACGAGTTTTTACGACTTTATCGCCTTCTTTTACAAGAAGCTCTACTCCGGAAATATCATATTCTTGATTAATTCTTCTGATATAGACATATCCTTTTCGTGCAAAAAGTTTTGCCTCTTTTTCAACTCCGGCTTCTTCCTTTTTAACTAAAACAATAGAACCTTCTATTTTCTCAATCAACACACGGTATTTAAATTTAATTGTGTTATCTTCGGAAGAACCTGTTGCCGCACCACCAATATGGAACGTTCTCATTGTAAGCTGAGTTCCCGGCTGACCGATTGACTGCGCCGCAATAATACCGACAGCTTCTCCAATATCAACAGTTTGATTTGAAGCTAAATTTCTTCCGTAACATTTTATACAAACACCATGTTTAGATTCACATGTAAGAACTGTTCTTATTTTTACAGATTCAATCAAAGCATTTTCAATTTGTGCTGCAATTTCCTCTGTTACCAGTTCATTAGCTGCAATTATTACTTCTCCAGAAACCGGATCGATAACATCTTCAGCCGTAAATCTACCGACAATTCTATCTCTTAAAGGTTCAAGAACATTATCCCCTTCTTTAATTGCAAAATGTTCTGTTCCGTTAATAGTTCCACAGTCTTCTTCGTTAATAACAACATCCTGCGCAATATCAACAAGTCGTCGTGTTAAATATCCGGCATCCGCTGTTTTCAAAGCCGTATCCGCCAGACCTTTACGAGCACCGTTTGTTGAAATATAGAACTCCATTACCGACAAACCTTCATAGAAGTTTGACTTAATAGGAATTTCAATAACTTCACCACCCGGTTTTGTCATCAAACCACGCATACCTGCCAGCTGACGAATCTGAGTTGTAGAACCACGGGCTCCAGAATCCGCCATCATAAATATAGGATTGAAACCTTTTCTATCCTTTTTCAAAGCTGCCGTAAGAACTTTTGTCATTTCCTCAGAAGCCTTTGTCCAAGTATTTACGGTTTTGTTATAACGTTCCTCAAGTGATACAACACCTTTCTTATACTGAGCAACAAAACCATCTACTTCTTTTTGAGCTGCACTAAGAATTTTATGTTTTTCAGGAGGCACAACAATATCTTCCATTCCGATAGTTGCACCAAACACCATTGCGTGTTTATAACCACAATCTTTAATTGCATCCAGCATTCTTACAGTAACACCGGCACCTTTCTTTTTGTAAACATCGGCAATTAAGCGGTTTACGCCCTTATCACCTAAAGTTTTATTAACAAACCAAACTTCTTTAGGCAAATAGTCATTGAAAATAATTCTTCCCGGACTTGTTTTCACATAACCGCGCTTTTTAAATTCTTCATCTTTATTCCATTCTTCAACGACTTTAGGGTCATTACTATCAACAAGAACATCCTCATCTTCAATTTCAACACCTTCAAAAGCTTTCAGAGGCAGCCAAATTTTTGCTTCCATGTGAACCGCTCGTGCTGCAATCGCTTTAAATACTTCATTAAAGTCCTTAAATACACGACCTTCGCCTTTTACATCAGGTTGAATCTTAGTCAAATAATAAACACCCAAAATAATATCCTGTGAAGGACAAACTATAGGGTTACCAGATGCAGGGTCAAGCAGGTTCTTTGCAGAAAGCATTAACATCCAGCATTCTGTCTGTGCTTCGATTGATAAAGGAACATGAACGGCCATTTGGTCACCATCAAAGTCCGCATTAAACGCCTTACATACTAATGGATGAAGACGAATCGCTTTTCCGTCCATCAAAACCGGTTCAAATGCCTGAATTCCCAAACGGTGCAATGTCGGTGCTCTGTTTAAAAGCACTGGATGTTCAGCTACAACATCTTCCAAAATTTTGAATACATCAGGATGTTCTTCTTCAATATAATTTCTTGCCTTTTTCATGTTGAAACATATATCGCGTTTTACAAGTTGTTCCATTACAAAAGGTTTAAACAACTCAAGTGCCATTTTAATAGGCAATCCACATTGATACATTTTCAATTGCGGTCCAATTACAATTACACTTCGTCCGGAGTAGTCTACACGTTTTCCCAAAAGATTTTGACGGAAACGCCCTTGCTTACCTTTTAATAAATCAGACAATGACTTCAAAGGTCTTGATGAAGAACCTTTCACAACTTTCTTTTTCTTTGAGTTATCAAAAAGAGCATCAACAGCTTCCTGCAACATTCTTTTTTCATTTTTAATGATAATATCCGGAGCATTTAATTCAATCAAACGCTTCAAACGATTATTTCTATTAATAACACGACGATATAAATCATTTAAATCCGATGTCGCAAATCTTCCGCCGTCCAACTGAACCATAGGACGCAAATCAGGTGGAATAACAGGAACAACTTCCAGCAACATCCATTCAGGTCTGTTTCCGGAAGCGATAAAATCTTCTATCAATTCAATTCTTTTCAGAAGTCTTTTATCTGTTTTTTTCTTTTCACGCATTACTTTTCGCAGTTTCTGCGATTCAGCTTTCAATTTTATATTTTCAAGCAAACTTTTAATTGCTTCTGCTCCAGTTTCTGCCTGAAACGCGATGCCGTACTGTTCGCTTTTTTCGTAATATTCTTCTTCTGTAAGAATTTGCTTTTCTTTTAAATCTGTATCACCCGGATCCAAAACTATGTATTTTTCAAAATACAAAATGGATTTTAATGCAGTTACAGGAATATCAAGAATAAGACCTATACGAGAAGGCACAGAACGATAATACCAAATATGAGCAACAGGACTTGCCAATTCAATATGTCCAGCACGCTCTCTTCTTACTCTGAAGCTTGAAACTTCAACTCCACAACGTTCACAAACAACTTTTTTGTAACGCATTGACTTATATTTACCGCAATGACATTCCCAATCTTTAGTTGTTCCGAAAATTTTTTCACAAAACAGACCGTCTTTTTCCGGTCGTAAGGTTCTATAATTAATTGTCTCCGGTTTTTTTACTTCACCATAAGACATGGATTTTATCTGTTCCGGGGAAGCAATAGTAATTCGAATTGAATCAAAATCTGCTATATCTCTCATTGAGATCTCCTTTACTAATTATCAAGCTTGAAAGTTATCTACTCCGTTCAACAATTCATCTTCTTTTTCTGTTAAGGTTATTTTCTTTCCTTTTCCATCCCAAACAGTCACATTTACTGCCAAACCACGCAGTTCTTGAACAAGAACATTAAAAGATTCTGGTATTCCCGGTGAAGAAGTCCAGTCACCTTTTACTATATTCTCATACATTTTAGTTCTTCCGTTCATATCATCAGACTTAACTGTTAATAATTCCTGCAATGTATGTGCAGCTCCGTAAGATTCCAAAGCCCAAACTTCCATTTCCCCAAGTCTTTGTCCTCCGAATTGAGCTTTACCACCCAAAGGCTGTTGAGTAACCAAAGAATATGGACCTGTAGAACGAGCATGCATTTTATCATCAACCAAGTGACCGAGCTTAAGCATGTAAGTAACACCGACAGTTACAGGATTTACAAAAGCTTCCCCTGTTCGTCCGTCATACAAAGTAAATTTGGAATTTTCAGGCATTCCACCTTCTTTCAACTTTTCTTTTATATCATCTACAGATGCAGATTCAAAAACACTTGTTGCGAATTTAACTCCCAAAGCACGTCCGGCAAGTCCAAGTTGAGTTTCCATAATCTGTCCAATATTCATACGAGACGGAACTCCCAAAGGATTTAAACAAATATCAACAGGTGTTCCATCTTCCAAATAAGGCATATCTTCAGCCGGTAAAACAACCGAAACAACACCTTTATTTCCATGTCGTCCCGCCATTTTATCTCCGACTTTTATCTTACGCTTATTTGCTACATAAACTTTTATTATTTCTTCACAACCCGGCTGTAAATCTTCTCCATCATCTCTGCGCAGTCTTTGAACCTCAACAACAACACCTGCGGCACCATGTGGGGCTTTCAACGATGATTCTTTTACATCTTTAGCTTTTTCTCCAAAAATAGAATTCAGCAGTCGGTATTCCGGGCTTGTTTCTACGTCAGATTTTGGTGTAACTTTTCCGACCAAAATATCATCTGTTTTAACTTCCGCACCAATTCGGATAATTCCGTTTTCATCAAGATTTCTTAATTTTGCTTCGGATTGGTTAGGAATATCACGTGTAATTCGTTCAGGTCCCAATTTTGTCTCGCGAACTTCAACAACATATTCCTTAATATGAATAGATGTAAAAACATCTTCTTTAACCATTCTTTCTGAAAGGATAATAGCATCCTCATAGTTATAACCATTCCAAGGCATGTAAGCTACAAGAACGTTTTTACCTAATGCAAGTTCGCCGTCATCACATGCCGGACCATCGGCAAGCACCTGTCCTTTCATAACTTTATCGCCTACATTAACTATAGCAGTCTGATTAAAACAAGTATCCTGATTTGTTCGCTTATATTTTTGAAGCCTGTAAACATCTTCCGTTCCATCAGATAATCTAACTCTGATTTCTGTTGCTGTAGAATAACTTACAACACCATCATGTTTAGCTATAATACAAACACCTGAATCGTATGCAGCAACTTCTTCCATTCCGGTTCCTACATAAGGCGATTCGGTAAACAATAACGGAACAGCTTGACGCTGCATGTTAGATCCCATTAAAGCACGGTTCGCATCGTCATGTTCCAAAAACGGAATCATAGAAGTTGCAACGGAAATAATCTGGCGCGGCGAAACGTCCATATAATCAATTTCATTTGGAGAACGACTGAAATAATCCGCACCTTTACGACACGTAACCTGTGCTTCTTTAAAATTTCCCTTATTGTCAATCAACGCACTTGCCTGTGCAATATAATGGCGTTCTTCATCCATTGCAGACAAATATTCCACTTCATCAGTAACTTTACCGTCTTTAACTTTTCTATATGGCGTTTCCAAGAATCCATAATCATTTACACGAGTAAAATTACAAAGTGAAACAATCAAACCGATATTTGGTCCTTCCGGAGTCTCAATAGGACACATTCTACCATAATGAGTATAGTGAACATCACGAACTTCAAAGCCTGCACGGTCTCTTGAAAGTCCGCCCGGTCCCAACGCATTTAATCGTCGCTTATGAGTCAATTCTGCCAAAGGATTAATTTGATCCATAAATTGAGACAATTGAGATGTTGAAAAGAATTCCATAAGAGAAGTAGAGAATGGTTTCACACTGATAAGATCTTGAGCTTTAACTACTTCTATTTCTTTCTGCTGCATTCTTTCTTTAGCAATACGTTCAATTCTTGTAAGTGCAGTTTTTACTTGATTTAAGAGAAGTTCACCGACACTTCTGATTCTTCGGTTGCCCAAGTGGTCAATATCGTCGACAGAACCTTCTCCATCATAAACTTTTATAAGATATTTTATAACAGCTACAATATCTTCCGGTGTCAAAACTTGAAGCGATGCATTTTCTCCATCTGTCGGAAAGTTAAATTTCTTGTTAATTTTATAACGTCCGACATCTCCCAAGTCGTATCTTTTATCGGAAAAATACATAGCAAGAATTTCTTTCTCTGCATTTTCCAATGTTATAGATTCACCCGGTTTTAATATACTGTGAATTTTTTCGATACTGTCGTCTTTTGACGGCTCATCTTTGAAAGCATCTTCTTTTGTTACAACAAAATCTTCTTTCTCAAAACAATTAATGATAATCGGATTATTTAAATATTTTTGGTCTTCTTCATCGTTGGCTGATTTAGAAAAGTCAATAACATAAACTTCCTCAATTTTTTCCTGAATCAATTTATCGATTTCCAAAGGAGAAAGTTTTGTTCCTGCCTGCATTATTTTTTCAGGTTCTTCACCGTTCTGACTAGGTTTAAAAATATTTCGAGTTAAAATTTCTCTTGCAGCTTTGTCCTGCTCTTCTTTAGTTCGCAGACTGATTTTTTTCTCTTTATAAAAGAGATTAATTATTTTTTCTCTGGTATCAAAACCTATTGCACGTAAAAAGAAAGTTACTAAAATTTTTTTCTTTCTGTCTATTTTTACGTATACCAGCTTCTTCTTTTCTTCAATTTCAAACTCTAACCAAGAACCTTTATAAGGAATAATTCTTGAATTATAAACTCCGGTTTTATTATCATAATTAAAAATTACACCGGGAGAACGATGGATTTGACTAACGACAACGCGTTCTGCTCCGTTAATAATAAAAGTACCACGGTCTGTCATTAATGGGATTTCACCAAGATAAATATCTTTTTGACGGATTTCCCCTGTTTCTTCTATTTTAAGGTTTATTAAAATTTTTAAAGCAATGGAATAATTTTGTCCTTTCACTTTAGCAGTGAATTCATCATATTTAATATTATCCTCTTCGAGAATATATTTTTCATATTCCAAAGACATCTTCTCATCATTGCTTTTAATAGGAAAAATTTCTTTGAATAGTTTATGAAGACCTTTTTCTTCAAGCTCAAGCCCACTTTTTAATCTTTCTCTTTGAAGGAAATCTTCAAAACTTTTTAATTGAATTTCAATTAACGGAGGGAGATCTGTACAATCCTTTCTTTTAGGACCAATCCATTCTCGCTTATTTTTTAATACTCTTTTATCCTGATCAAGGTTCATAGTCTATACTCTCCTCAAAATATCTTATGCAAACAAGCAACCAGTATAACGACAAAAAGGTACCCTTTTCGCCTTATATGCTTAAAAGGAATACCGAACCAAAATTAAATAATGAATTTAATTTAAAATTATCAAAATTAATAATAGTCACCTTTAAAAATTATAAAAAGAAACAAATATTGCATTACGAATTAATTATTTTATCAAAAAATCAATTCCAATGATACGAAAGAGGTTACCCACTAGAGGTAACCTCTTAAAAACAAAAATTAAAAAAATTATTTCAATTCTACTGTACAACCAGCTTCAGTTAATTTTTTCTTCATTTCTTCAGCTTCTGCTTTTGAAACGCCTTCTTTTAATACTTTGTTTCCGGCATCACACAGATCTTTTGCTTCTTTCAAACCAAGACCAGTAATTTCTCTAACTACTTTGATAGCCTTAATTTTTTCAGCACCTGCGTTTACTAAAACGACATTAAATTCATCTTTTTCTTCAGCAGCAGGAGCAGCAGCACCAGCAGCAGCACCAGCAACACCGGCAACAGCAACAGGAGCAGCACTAACGCCAAATTTTTCCTCCATTGCTTTTACCAATTCTGAAATTTCTAATACTGTCATATTAGCAATTGCATCCAAGATTTCTTCTTTAGTTGCCATATTTTCTCCTCTCTTTTTATAATTTTTATATTTATTTTTTCACATCACTTATTTAAAACCCAATGCAGACAACAGTGGAGACAAAGGACATTTAAATAAGACAATGCAATTAACAATTTTTTTTGAAAGAAACAATTTAAGCTGTTTCTTTTTGCTTTTTAATTTGATCCAGTGCTCTAACCAAACGAGTTGTAACATCATTACAGCACAGTACAAAATTCTGTACAGGAGCATTCATTGTTGCCATTAAAGTAGCAATTAACTGACTTCTTCCCGGTAATTTTGACAAAGTTTCCAATTCTTTAATAGAAAAGACTTTATCTCCAACAAATCCACCTTTAACTTTCAAGATATCGCCAGAGTCTTTTGCAAAATCAAAGAGAACTTTTGCTACTTCATTTGCATCTTTAGATACAAATGCTACACCTGTAGGTCCTTTTAACGCATCTCCAAATTCAGGATAACCTTTCTCTTTTGCAATAACTTTTACATAGTTATTTTTAATAACTACATATTTAGAATTAACTTCTGTTAATTTTTTTCTTAACTCAGTTATTTTTTCAACACTAAGTCCTCTGTAATCAGTAAAAATTAAATCCTTTGAATCTGCTTCAAAAAAATCTTTCTTTATTTTCTCAACTTTATCTATTTTGTATTGTTGAATTTTTCGTTCATTACTCATTGATTTCTCCTACTATATTAAATAGCTTTATAATTCACTTTAACTGAAGGACTCATTGTAGAAGAAACATAAACAGATCTAATATATTCACCTTTCAAATCTGCCGGTTTTTTTCTCAATACCTCTTCATAAAGAGTCTTTACATTTTCAAAAATTTGTCCTGCATTCATGGATACTTTACCTACACCCATGCAAAGAACACCTTCTTTGTTTGCTCTGAATTCAACACGACCTTTCTTCAGTTCTGCAACTGCACCTTTTACATCTGTTGTAACAGTTCCTGTTTTAGGATTAGGCATCAAACCTTTTCTACCAAGAACAGGACCTAATTTACCTACTTCCTTCATCATATCTGGAGTTGCAACAACTACATCAAAGTCATCCCATCCTTCTTTAACTTTAGCAATTAATTCTTCTGCTCCAGCGTATGAAGCACCAGCATCTAAGGCTTCTTTTTCTTTATCACCTTTAGCGAATACCAAAATTCGTTTTTCAACACCAAAAGAATTAGGCAAAACTACTGTATCACGAACAGTCTGACTTTTTTTAAGGTTTAATTTAATTGCGATTTCAACTGTTTCATCAAATTTTGCGATTTTAAAATCTTTAACAACATTTAAAGCTTTCATTAAATCGCATTCTTCCTGAGGATTATATTTCTTTAATGCCTCTAAATATTTCTTTCCTCTCTTCATCGTTAATCTCCTTTACTTTTCTACATCAACACCCATACTTCTGGCTGTTCCTGCAACAATTTTCATTGCAGTTTCTATATCATTTGCATTAACATCAGGCATTTTTATAGTAGCAATTTTTTTCAATTGAGCCTGTGTTAGTTTACCAACCTTATCTTTATGAGGTACTGAAGATCCTTTTGCTAATCCCAATTCTTTTTTTATCAAGTTAGCTGCAGGAGGTGTTTTAATAATGAAAGTAAAAGATCTGTCCTGATATACTGTAACAATTACAGGAAGAATCATTCCCGGCTGATCTTTTGTTTTATCATTGAATTGTTTACAGAAATCAGCTGCTGAAGCCCCATGCGGTCCCAATGCCGGACCAATCCCTTTTGCAGGTGTTGCCTGTCCGCCAGGAGCCTGCAATTTTACAACCGCCTTTATTTTCTTTGCCATTTTTCTTTTCCTTATCCTTATTCAAAATTCTTTATATAAATACTGATTTTATTTAAATTTTTTCAACTTGAGTAAAATCTAACTCTACCGGTGTGGATCTTCCAAAAATACCTACCATGACTTTTAATTTGCTGCGCTCATGATTAATTTCTTCAACAGTTCCAACAAATGTTGCGAAAGGTCCGTCGATAATCTTTACAGACTCACCTCTGGCATAATTAAACTTCTGTTTTATTAAAATATTATTCTTTAGATCTCCACCGATATTCAAAACACTTCTGACTTCATCGGATGTCAGACACACCGGTTTTTTATTTTTATTGGCACCAACAAATCCTGTAACTCCATTAACACTTTTAATTACACTATATATTTCCTGCCAATTATTCCCATCGAGATTCATTTCTAAAAGAACATAACCTGGCAAAAATTTCTGAGACACAATTTTCTTTTTGCCGTTTTTCACTTCTGAAACTTCTCTTACTGGAACTTTTATTTGAAATAGAATATCTGCAATTTTACTTCCATTCGTTTGAGCTTCTTTTATTAAAGCATGAATAGACTCTTCTACTTTTTTTTCATACCCTGAATAAATATGAAGCACATACCACGCTTTACCCATACAAACTACCGCCAAAAATTAATTAAAGAGAAATAATTAAAGATATTAACTTTAATGCACAAAAGTCAACTAAAGCTAATGCTGCAGATACAAAAATGAGAGAAACAACAACAACAACTGTTTGTGATATGACATCATTTCTGGATGGCCATATAACTTTTTTTAATTCAGCATAACTCTCTTTTATAAAAGTAGTAATTTTCATTGCAACTCCCATTAATTATAAAAAATCAGGGTAAGTAGGACTCGAACCCACGACATTCGGTTTTGGAGACCGACGCTCTACCAACTGAACTATTACCCTAAAAATTATTATTTTATTTTTGTTTCCTTATGCAAAGTATGTTTACGTTCCCACTTGCAAAACTTAGACAATTCAATTTTTCCTTGAACATTCTTTTTGTTTCTGGAAGTAGTATAATTTTTTCTTTTACATTCAGTACATTGCAAAGCAATCTTTTCTACGCTAGATCCTTTTTTTGCACCCATTTAAAACCAACCTTTTATATTAAAATATACACAATAAATTAAAGCCTCCAATCAGATTCGAACTGACGACCTCATCCTTACCAAGGATGTACTCTACCAGCTGAGCTATGAAGGCAAAAAACCTAGAGGAAAATATATTTTTTCTTTTTTTATGTCAATGACTTTCTTCTCTTTTTTTGGAAAAGAAGTTTTTTATATATTTAGGGTTGCTTGTACCAAAAAAAATAATTTTAATCAACTGTTTATTTATCAGAATATAATAAAAATAAAACTGATAGCATGACAACTTGCAAAAAAGATTTTTTTTCATTACTATCTGCCAATTTTTTCAACATTATTTATAAGGAACAAGCATGGACATCGAAAACTTAGAAAAAAGAAAGTTAAAGAGTACAAACAGACAGGTAACTGCAAAAATTGAAAGATGGGCAGAAGAAGGCGTTTCTATTGCCCATGACGAGGATAATAAAATTATCTTAGTAAGATATGCCATTCCCGGAGAAACCGTAAAAATTAATATCTACAAAGAAGCTAAAGATTACTCAATCGGCGAACCAATAGAAATCATTGAACCTTCTCCGTTAAGAATTTCCCCTAAATGCCAATATTTCGCATTATGCGGTGGATGTGATTATCAAATGCTTGCATACGAAGAGCAGCTGAAAATAAAGCAAGATACCATAATAGAAACTTTCCGCAGAATCGGTAATATGGAAATAAAATTCACTGATGTAATTGCCAATCCTTCCGTTTTTAACTACAGAAACACAGAAACATTTAAAGTAAATCCAAGAAGACAACAAATTGGGTTCTTCAGAAAGGATACGAAATCAATTGTTGATATTGAAAACTGCAAAATTGCAATGCCAAAAATAAATGAAGCACTTAATTATTTGCGCAATGCAGAAAACTTTCCACCTCATAATTTTAAAATTCGCACAACATCAGATGAAGACACTGTTGTAAATATGATTAAAACAGAAAAATATGAGGATAGAGCCGTAATGGAAACAATTGAAGCTTGCGGCAAAAAAATTACTTTCAAAATTTCCAAAGACAGTTTTTTTCAGGTAAATAATGCTGTTATTCCGCTTTGGTTGGAAAAAATCGTTTCATTCTTAGATTCTGAAAAGTCCGAGAGAATTTTCGATTTATACTGCGGAATAGGATTGATAACATTGTTTGTAAGCTACTTTGCAAAAGAAACAATCGGAGTTGAATTGGCAAAATCATCAGTAATTGATGGAAATTTCAATATTAAACACAATAATATAGAAACAAACGTAAAAATAATAGAAGCTGCCGTTGAAGATAAACTTCCGCAACTTGGATTTGCAGATGTAATGATTGTCGATCCACCAAGAAAAGGATTAGATGAAAACACAAAGAAAACATTACTCGCAATGAAACCGAAAAAAATCATTTATTCATCATGCAAGGCTTCAACTATGGCACGTGATATAAAAGGACTTTCTTCAGAATACGAAGTTTCGCAATTTGTTCTTGTTGATATGTTCTCACACACGCATCACACCGAAACGCTTGCTTGTTTAATACGAAAATAAGCAATATCAACAAAATAATCGGGTTTGCCTGTAAATTTTAGTGCAAACCCGATTATAATCAAAATTCAAATAATCTAGGAAAATCAGTTAGCATAAATAAAATTTATTGTTCAGCAGCATCTGGGAAGCAACGCTTTAAGGCACAATTATCAATAATTCTTTTTATACTGCCGCAGCTATCAATTGTTCTGTCAGCAATCAAAGGAACTCTTTCCAAAATTAAATCGCCTTGACTGTAAATCAAACTTCCAAAGACTTCTCCAACTTGCACTGGAGCCTTCAAGAATTTAGGTAATTCAATGGATACTTCTACGTCTTTTTCAGAAATCGGTACAGGGATTGAAAATTTTTTAGTAACTTTCACCTGAATCAAATTCAATGCATTTATTTCACCACCAAATACACTTATCGGGAAACTGTCATTTTCTGCAGATTTATACGTTTTAAATGTAGAAAATGCCCACTCCATCAACTGTTCGGAATCAACCAACCTATAATAATTTCCTTCATTTTTATTAGTTCCGATACCGCCTAAAGTAACAGAAATAAATCTTGTCCCATCTCGGTTTACTGTAAGTGCCAAATTATATCCGGATTCATTAATAAAGCCTGTTTTCAATCCATCGGCACCTTGAATCTTCGTCAAAACTTGGTTTGTCGGTTCTTGCTCAACAGGAAGCGTTCCTGCCATAATATTTTTTTGAACATAGTTAACCGGCAAATTATGTTCCTGAGGATAAGTGAATTTTCTGACATTATGAAATAATTCTATTGTCTGTGGGAATTTTTCCAAATAAACACGGCAAAAAGCTGCCAATTCACGCGCTGTAGTTTTGTTTTCTTCACTATAACCTGTAGGCTCAACAAAACTAGTTTGAGTCAATCCCAACACTGCAATTTCAGCATTCATCCTTTTTACAAATTCAACCGTACTCCCGGAAATATAACAAGCAACAGCCACTGCTGCGTCATTTCCGGAAACCACTGCCATTCCGCGCAGCAACTCCTCCAATGTTACCCGTTGTCCTTCTCCCAAAAACATCAGTGAAGAACCTATAGGCGCATTTACAGCCCAGGCCTGCGGCGGCAAAGGTACAATATCCGACAAAGCAATTTTCCCGGCAGCAACGTCTTTCATTGCCACATACATCACCACAAGTTTTGTCAGCGATGCCGGCGGAATCACTTTATCTGCATTTTTTTCATACAAAATAAACCCATTATCTGCATCAATAAGAATCGCACTTTTAGATTTAATTGATAAATTCGGAATATTAATATTGTAAGGTAAAGGGCGCAATAACGAAAAAGAATGACTTAAAACTGAATTCAAGTCAGCCTGCATTCCGTCACTTAACATTCTTACATGCGGTGTTTTGAAAGTTTTCGCATATTTATTTATTGCAAAAGAAAATGTCAATATAAGAAAAAGCACAACAAGTACAGTTACAGATGCAAAAATAAAAAAAGTTTTTAATATTGCAGGAACTTTTTCCTTTTTCTTTAAAACAAGCTCCTTTTCCACTTCAGCAGCGTCAGACTGTAATCCTCTAAGCAATTCTTTATTATCATCATTTTCATAGTTCATTATTATTTAATCCTTTTTTCCAAAACTATTCATTCAATTACAAGTCTTTGCAATACTAAATCTTACTCCGCAAAACTTTTATCAATTCCAAATTATTATTTTCAATTGCATAATCAAGAGCACTCATTCCTTCATCGTCCAATGCATTAATATCAGCTCCGGCTTCCAGCAGCATTGTTACAACAATTGCCTTTCCGCAATTTTCCTCATTTTCAGCGGCATACATCAACGCCGTTTTACCTTTGTTATTTTTAGCATTCACATCAATTTCTGTATCAAGCAGCAAGCCTATAATCTGTCCGGTTGTATCATTCCAATTGCTTCCGGCAGCCATCAGTGCATTATTGCCAAAATAATCTATTGCATTTACATTAGCTCCGGCTTTCAGCAGCAAAGAAATAACTTCTGCATTAGAATTATTCTCCGCTGCGTACATAAGTGATGTCTTTCCTTCATTATCAGCGACATTAACATCTTCACCTGCCTCCAGCAGCAAGCGAATAACTTCTGCATTCTCATTGTACCCGGCAGCTTTCATTAAGGATGTTCTGCCGTGCAAATCCTGAACATTAAGCTCCGCACCTGCGGAAATCAACAGCTTTGTAATTTCGGAATTGGAATTCCAAGCTCCGTGCATTAAGGATATTTCACCGTATTTATTTCTTGCATTGATTTCTGCTCTTGATCTAAGCAGCAACTTTACGATTTTTTCATTCTTGCAGTATTCGGAAGCATACATAAGCGGAGTTTTATTGCTTTCATCTTCAGCATTTACATCCGCTCCGGCTCCAATCAGAATTTTTATGACTTCTCTATCTTCATTGTTTTCAACAGCAAACATTAACGGAGTTACACCATATTCATTTCCGGCATTTACATCCACTCCAGATTTAATCGCAGCCTGCACTTCTTTAAAAGTTCCGCTTTGACATAACTTAAAAAAATCTTCTGTAGACATAGGCGGTTCTTGTATTTTTTTATTATTGTTTACCATAGCAATTCCTAGTTGTATTTTTTCATTTTACAATATATAAAACCACATTACAAACGATTTTACAGAAATGAATTTTATTTTCTCCGCAAGATTATTCCTCATTGGCAGGCTCTTCTTTCTTTCCGTTTTCAACATATTTCTTCAATTGAACAGCCGCAATTCTCGGATTTGAAACAACAGACGGTCCGGCAATACATCCGCCTTCGCATGACATTACCTCTACCAAATTAGGTGTTGACTCAGTATATGCAGCTGCACCGCTTTGAATTTTACCAAACTGCGCCAACTGCTTCATTCCGGCACTGTTTAAGCCATTAATAACCGTACTGCGCAGTTTCTCTGGATGTTTCAAGCGAACACGAACTGCCTCTGCTACACCTCCGGAAATCGCAAAATTTCTACCGGACGCAGTAGCGACCTCGTCAGCACTGTGTTCTACAGCCTTCTGCTGAGCCACATCTACTTTTTTTGCAATAAACAACGCCCCAATTTCCTCTACACTAAGCACATAATCTACGAATTCATCATCCATTCCTTCCTTACGCTTAGCAAGACACGGCCCAATAAAGACCGCAATATTTTCGGGACTTTCTTCCTTCACCAACTGCGCAATATAATGCATAGGACTTCTTGTATCAGATACACATGGCAAAAGTTCCGGAACATGCAGTTTTACTGCACGAACATACGCAGAACAGCATGATGTCGTCATAAGCTTGTCGCCGCGTTCCATTCGCTCTTCAAACTCTTGTGCTTCCTTGTCCGCAGTTATATCTGCCCCCAATGCGACTTCTTTCACCTCCGAGAATCCGGCAGCCAACAGTGCCGCTTCTAATTGTCCGCTCTGCGCTCTAAATTGCGACGCTATAGCCGGTGCATACATTGCAACAACTTTCTTTCCGTTCATTATATGTTTCAAAACATCCACAAGCTGACTTTTATCCATCATTGCACCAAACGGACACTCACTCATACAATGACCACAGGCGATACATTTACTGTAATCAATGCATTCCTTTCCTGATTCATCTTTTGAAATTGCATTAACAGGACAAGATTCCTCACATGGAACAGGAATTTTTATAATCGCATGATACGGACAATTCTGCATACACAATCCGCAGTTGACACATTTTTGCGAGTCAATAGAAGCTCTGCCATTGGAAATGGTAATCGCTTTTTTTCCACAGTTTATCAGACAAGGACGAGCAAAACACGCCTGACACGCATTTGTCACCATGTAATGAGTTTGAACACAAGCATTGCACGCTTCATGCAAAACGGATAAAAACGGCTCCGTAGGCTTTTCGCGCGCCAAAGCCTCCCTTGCATAATCAGAAAGACTTCTTTCATCATCATCTGATTCATCATTAGAACAACCAAGCCGGGCAATTACACGCTGGCGCAAAATTTCCCTGTCATGGTAAATGCAGCACCTTACAGGCTCACTTCCTTTCGGAGCAAGTTCTCTCGGAATGGAAACCACTCCTTCTTCCAGTTTACCTTCCAGTTGCAAAGATGCAATACGCGCCAATATTTCACGTTTAATTCGCCCTGAATTATTATTCACATTCAACATATTTTTCCTCTATTTTAGATATAACCGTCTGTAATGTTGCCGACGGAATTAATTCCTCATCTATTTTCACATACGGAGGATATTTTTTCATGTCTCCGCAACATTGTTCAATGCACGGAACTCCTTCTATTTCCACTGCATTTCGTAATTTTTCCGGCAGGTTTTCACCTAACAGCAATAATTCTGAAGCACCCATAACATAACAAGCCGTTCCGGTACAAATAGATACTTTAATTTTCCTCATTTTTATCTCCTGACATGTAATTTTACGTTGGAAATAATACTAGATATTTATCCATTTACAAATCTTAAAAAAATCATTCGCTAATTTTCTAAAAAAATTATCAATCAAAAGAAAAATTTGTGAACTTTGCAGAAAACTCCGTCCGCAAATGTCTGTGCTGTTTCGGTTCTTTTGAAATTTGCAGAACACAGCAGCCGCAACGAACCTTCATTTGTATCGGTACAAGTTGCTACAACCGGTGAAACTCCAAGCTTCTTTGCCGTATCTACTGCAAGTGCCAGAATTTTTGCAGCATAACCTTTGCGCCGCTCGCTTTTTCTGACCGCAATTCCTATATTGCCACCATAGTCAATCAATTTCTCCGTAAGTTGCAGCCTTATATTAACAGTTCCTATATATTTTCCTTTCGATACAGCCCAAAATGTAACTGACGGCACATAACCATTCGGTAAGTTAATTCCGTTTTTCTGATTTTCAAAATCATCAAAAATAGTGTTGCGCCATTGTTCAAAAGAATCCGGATTATGAATAATATAATCATTATGCACATATCCCCAAGTTTCTCTACATGCCTCATAATAAGAAATAAGCAGTTGCAAATTAGGCTCTGTTAAATATAAATCATTCTCAATACTCATAAATTCAAACCTTATTATTAAAAATATTGAATTTTTACTTCCTTTAAATATTTTTCCTGCAACAGCGACGCAATCCGCTTAATTACGTTACGGCGAATCTCAAGTTCTTCCGGCATATTTGGGTCTTGATGTGCTTCGTTAATTTTCGTACCTACAGCAAAATGAATTCTGTCACAATCTAAAAACATTTCTACCATTTTAGTAGCTGCATTAGGGCGCATTCGCTCTGTTTTTGCTCCTCCGTCCAAAAGTTCAGCGACTTTTCCCATTGTGATAATTCCTTCAGTAACCATATCCGCACCTTCCATTACGGACATCGGCGGCACTTCCGGATCAAAATCTTTCAGCTGAACAGTAATTTTTCGTCCCAATTCACGGCTGATAATATTCGCAGTAGTTCCGCCGCAAATCATTTTGTGACCTTTAAAAAGCTCAAACATGCGCGCAAGTTCCACATCATTTTCCTTTAAAACCGGCGGACCTGTAACCACAAGCAAATCACGAGGATTACGAAAATAAATAACAGCGCATGTTATATCATCCTTAGGTGCAAAATCATCATAAGAAGACGCCTTCTGCACAACCTTGCGTGCAAGTTCTCTCGCACTTATTGCGTTATCTTCCTTTATGCACTGCAAAATGAAATTTTCAACATTTTTTTGTCCCCAACCAAAAGGAAAACCTTTGCTTCCCATTCCGGCTTGAGTAACACCGTCAGAATAAAAAACAAGCCTGTCTCCCGGTTTAGCGTCATAACGTGAAAACTGAAGAATCGCTTCTTTTCTCGGAGCTGTTTTTTTATTCTTGCGCACAAGTTCAGTTTTTTCCCTTTCTGGCACAATCAATTGATTTTGACGCACAAGAACGTAAGGCGGATTGTCATATTCCATAATGCCTACAGAAGCAGACGGTGAAATATCGACAAGCGTAAAAGTCGCATAGCTTATTCCACGTTCCTTACACACAGGCAAAGTATTCATTATAATTTCAGCGGCACGCTTTATCGGAATATTTGCAGCAATAAATCCGGTTGCCATTGTCGCCGTTAAAGTTGCCAAAACACCTGCTTTTATTCCGGAGCCCAGCCCATCAGAAAGAGTTGTAATTACTCTGCCGTCGGAAGCATTTTTTTGAGATAAAAAAACATCGCCTTCCGTATGCTGATTATATTTACAATATTGATAATGTCCTACTTCTATAAAAGTATTATCCATAGCAACTACCGCCCCTTATCCGAATCGTTGTCTTCTCCGGAAAATGATTCAATTATAGAATTCAAAATTGATTCTGTTTCCGCCGCATTTTCCCCCAGCAAATATGCAATTTTCTGCACTACGGACAAATTTTTATCTATTACCTTTTTCGCCTGACTCATTATTCTGTTTCGTCTTACCTGCGGAACAGTTACATCTTCCAGAACAGCTCCGGCAATTCCTTCTTTCTCAATGGAAAACACTGTAATATGAAAAATTTTATTATTGTCTTTTGCATCACGCTCTATTACATCAGGACCATTTTTATCAAGAACATCTGCAAAAAAGCGAGACAAATCCGTAATTTTAGAAAGATCAGCTCCTTCCAAACCTGGAAGATCATCGTACATTTCTTCAATCTCACGCCCCATCAGCTTTGCAAAATTTTTATTGCATTCCACAATGGAAAGATGTTTGTCGACAATTACCGCACCGCTCGGAATTGCCTGAATCAACCCATTAGCTTTTTTTTGTGAAAGCTTTCGCATATAAGAAAGGCACATTGTTTTTTCCGCATGTTTATCAAGCATTGCGCCTGCAAACTGTCGGCAAGTATCATAACCGCAGCAGGCACAATTCAATTCATCTTCATGAGAAAATTTTCCCACACTTCGCAATGCAGCTCTTATTTCATCTTCTGTATGAACAACCCGCGCTCGGTATTCAACCGGCAAAATTCCTGTCAATTCAGGCGTTTTTTCACGAATACTTTGTGAAACAACATCATGTGCATCTTCCGCATAATCAAGAACAGCCACGTGCTTCAATGCCGCAGCACATTGTTTTCTGGCTACTGGCCCATTAACACAACCACCGTTGCATGATAAAAGTTCAATAAACAGCGGATGTTTTAATTTTTTAGGTTCGATTCCGTTCAAAACTTCTGCAATTTGGTCTATTCCGGAAACAGAAAGCATCTGAACGCCGTCAGTTTTTTTATAATTCTTTATAGCTTCCGTCATTCCGCCGTCGGAAGGATACAAAGCCCCTTTTGCAGCACGTTCAGGCACGAAAAAGTCATCATCGTTTTCTTTGACAGTCTGCGGAGTAATATTTTCCGCTAAAAACCACTTTCGCAGATTGCTGAATGTTATTGACGCATCAATTTCATCCCATACATCGGCTTCCCTTTTTTTCGCAATGCACGGTCCGATAAAAACAATTCCGTTTTCATCACCGTAAACTTTTTTTAAATATCTGGCATGTGCAAGCAGCGGAGAAGCAATATCTGTAATATAAGGCGAGAATTCCGGCATTTTAAGCTTTATATATTCTACTACCGCAGGACATGCGGATGACAAAAATAACTTTCTGCCGTCTTTATTTTTTACTGCCGCTTCAAGAACTTCAGCCACCTGCATTGACACTAAATCTGCACCTACAGCCGTTTCCGATACTGCACCGAATCCGATTTTTTTCAATGCAGCAACAAGCTGTTTAGGTGTGAATTCCGAAAATTCAGAAATAAATGAAGGCGCAAGTGACGCTATAACATTTTTGCGCAAAGTAAAAAGCTGGCGAGTTTTCGCCAAATCGTTACGCACATGCTTTGCTTTTGCCGGGCAATTTGTCACACAAATTCCGCATAGAATACACATTTCCGGAATTACCATTGCATGACCGTTTTCTACTCGAATTGCTTTGTTCGGACAATGACGCACACATTTATAACAGTCCTGACATTCTGTCTGCTCGGTATAAATAGGATAAAGAAAATTCATACATTACACTCCAAACTCATTTTAAGTAAGTCTTCCAAACTTCCGGGTGACACATGAGAATACAATTTTCCATCAATACGAATATTCGGTCCCTCTCGGCATTCACCTTCGCACAAACAGCCGCGCACTTCTACTTTATCTTCCAAATTATTTTTAGCAATAAACTCCTGTACCATTTGGGCAATAGCTGAATTTCCACGACTAAAACATGAACTGCCCATACAAATAGTAATTTCTTTCATCAAGACCTCCTTCTTCAATCAAAACTTAACATTCGTTCTATTACAAAAAAATCGTTATATCAGCAGGATAATCCCATTTTTCGGGAATCACAGAAGCCACAAATCCCGGCATACAGACACCGACAGAAACGCCGGTATACCCGAAAAGGAATCGGTCATAATATCCGCCACCGTATCCCACACGAAAGCCCAAGCAGCTGAATGCAAGTGCCGGAAGCAGCGTAAAATCCGGACTTTCATCTATAAAATTATCACCGTCGGGTTCCGGAATACCGAACGCCGCTTTATGATAAGTCGTCCGCACTGTAACCTCCTGCAGCAGCATATTTTTACCGCGCACTGCCGGAACTGCAACACGCTTAGAATCCTTCAATGCCCGCGAGATTAAACCGGATGTCGGTAGTTCGCTTCCAAACGAAATAGGAACAAAAACAAGTTTGCTTTTTTTATATTCCGGCAGATTCAGAACTTTTTCTGTTGCCTGCTGCGCGTATTTAGCCAAAAGCTCTGACGGCAGCGCATCACGCTTTTTCCTAAAAAAAACACGCTGTTCTTTTTTTCGCTGCGAAATTTCCTGCTGTAAAAAAACTTCAGTATTGTAAAAATTATAAATCGCTTCAATCTCCTTATTTTGCTGCGCAGTCAGTTCTTTTTCTGCGAAGCACTTAAATTGCGGCATAATTTCACATAATACCTTAATTTTTTCCGATATTGTCATGTTCGCCTCTCGCAATATTTATACTGCATTGTTCTTTTATTCGCAAAGAAAGAACTTAAAAATTGACATTTGATGTGCAAAATGATTTTTATCCGTTAAAAAAACGGAGCATTGAAAATGACACTGCCTAAAGACCCGAACATTTTATTAAGCGTAATAAATATGAAACTGCGTGATAAATATTCAAACTTTGATGAATTGTGTGATGACCTTGACATTGACAAAGCGGAAATTGAAAATATTTTAGCAAGTATCGGCTGTAAATATTCGCCGAAAGTCAATCAATTTAAATTTTCTTAATGCATAAAAAAATCCATGTCCGGTAAAAACCTTTCATGGATTTTTCTGTTAATGGAGATGAGGGGAGTTGAACCCCTGTCTTACAAGCCCGCCCGGAGCTCTCTACATGCTTAGTTTTTGTTTAATCTTATAATCAAAACAGGTACAAAAACAAAACCAATTTCGATTAGCAGCTTCTAAATTTAACTCCACTGCCGAAGCTTCAGTGAAGCGATTCTTGTTTGTCTGACGGTAATCCTTCCGAGTACAAGACTAAACTCTTCCGGTACCGTAGCTGAGGTTAGGCAGCTAGTGCAAAATCTTCGTTTGCAATTATTAAAAGTACGGCTTTTTAAGTGCTACCGTCCACTGCATGCAAGACATCCTGACCAGAAACCGCAATCGAACCCGGTGCATCCCCGATCTGTCGAAAGCCGCTGAAAAATTTTCAGCGACTTTCTTTGCTGTCTTTTATTACTGCCGAAATTCTTTTTTTATTCGGTCAAGTTCTCTTTTATTATCACGGTCACGAATTGTTTCACGTTTATCATATAATTTTTTACCTTTGACAAGCGCAATCGTAACTTTTACAAGACTGTCCTTTAAAAATACAGCCAACGGCACAGCTGTATTTCCTTTTTCATTAATTCCGCGCAAAATTTCGCGAATTTCTTTTTTATGCAAAAGAAGTTTTCTGACTCGCAACGGCTCATGATTATGAATATTTCCCTGTCGATATTCGGAAATATTCATTCCTTTAATGAATAATTCTTCATCTTTATCAATCAAATAAGCTTCACCAATACTGCATTTACCTGCTTTAATCGATTTTACTTCGGTTCCTTGCAGAACAATACCGGCTTCGTATTTTTCCAGAATTTCATACTCAAAATTAGCTTTTTTGTTAAATACAATCTGTTTTACTGCCATATTCACTATCTTATATATAATTTTTTACTGCAAGGCAAGAATCCAAAGTTAAATTCCGGCAATATTTCTTACTTCATTTATTAAATCTGCCGCTTTATTTTCCGATTTAGCTTCCGCAAATACACGCACTATAGGTTCGGTATTGCTTTTGCGAATCAGCACCCAGCTGTCATCAAAATCAAGACGCAATCCGTCGCTGTTGTTTAATTTCCCATTCGGAAATTTTTCTTTAAGCAAGATTTCAACTTTGCTCAAGTCAATATCAGCCGTATCAAATTTTTTCTTTATAAAGGAATAACTTCCTATATCAAGTGCGCAGTCTTCTATTTTTCTGCCATTACCGGCTAAATATTCCAAAATTAACGCCATTCCGACAAGTGAGTCACGGCATTTATTTATCTGCGGTAAAATTATTCCGCCGTTTCCTTCACCGCCAAGTTTCGCATGAGTTTTTTCTAGTGCCTCAGTCACATGAATTTCACCGGTAGGCACACGCAAAACTTTCACGTCATATTTTGCAGCCACATCATCGCACAGCCGTGACGAACTTAAATTTATTACCAAATCTGTTTTTCCTTTTGATGATAAATAATGGTCGGCACACAAAGCCAACGTATATTCTTCCGACAATATTTCGCCGTTGCTTCCGGCAATTACAAGCCTATCGCCGTCCGGATCAAGCGCAAAACCGACATCGGCATGGCATTCTTTCATTTTTTCCGAGAGCTGCGTTAAATTTGCCGGAGTTGGTTCCGGCTGATGTGCAAAATAACCGGTCGGTTCCGTATTGATTTCTGTTACATCGCAACCTAACAAACGCAGAAGCTTTGTGCCAATCGGTCCGCCGGCTCCGTTTACCGTATCAATTACAACTTTAAATTTTTTAGACTTAATTTTTTCCGTATCTACAAAACCGAGTACTTTATTCAAATGCATTTCCGACATATCATAATCTTTCTGCAAAGTTCCGAGTTTATCCCATTTGGCATAATCGAATTTTTTTTGTTCCACAAGCTGCGACAACTTTGCAAATTCTTCAGGAGAAAGAAATTTTCCGCTGCTGTTTACAAGTTTTAATGCATTCCATTCTATAGGATTATGACTTGCGGTAATTACGATTCCGCCTGCATATTTTTTCTCATTTACGCAAAATAAAACTGTAGGTGTCGGAACTATTCCTATATCAACAACATCACGCCCCAAACAATTAAGCAGATATGCGACAAAATTACACAACACATTTCCCGACGGACGCGAATCACGCCCCAGCAAAATAGTACCTTTCGGCATCATCTGCGAATATGCACTGACATAATCTACTATTACCTGCGGAATCAGCGATTCACCCACAATTCCGCGAATTCCTGAAATTGACGCTTTTAATGACATAAATTATTCCTTTTTATCATCTTCTGTTTCTGATTCTACACCGGAAACATTTTCTTTATTCTCGGTTTCATCCTTCACTTCTGCTTCTTCATGCGTTTTAACATCGTAAATCATAAGATCCGGATTATAATTTTTCTGTTTCAGTCCAATCAAATCCATAATTTCTTTAGCATCAAGTGTTTCTTTTTCAAATAAAGTTTCTGATAACAAAATCAGCTTATCTTTATTTTCTTTAAGCACTTGTATCGCACGTTCGTACTGCGCTGAAATTATGCTGTGAATTTCATTATCCACAAGTTCCGCCGTTTTATCGGAGTAATCCTTATGAGTTGCAATTTCCTTACCGAGAAAAATCGGTTCATCTTTCTGACCATAGCAGATCGGACCGGCTTTATCGCTCATTCCCCACTGAGTAACCATTTTACGCGCAATATCGGTAGCATTGCTTATATCATTGCTTGCACCGGTACAAACATCACCGAAAATCAAAGCTTCCGCCGCACGCCCACCTAAGAAAATGAAAATTTGGTCAAGAAGTTTATTCTTAGAAACATGCTGATTATCATCAGGCAGCGTAAAAGTAACGCCGGCTGCCATTCCTCTCGGAATTACCGTAACTTTATGCAGCGGATCTCCGTGTTCAGAAACTAATGTCAAAATTGTATGACCGGCTTCATGGTACGCAGTAATCTTCTTGTCATGATCTGTAATTACTTTGGAACGTCTCGCAACACCCATCATTGCTTTGTCACGTGCCTCTTCAAAATCTGCCATTCCTACACGATTGCGGTTTGCCCTTGCAGCGAGCAATGCAGCTTCATTTACAAGGTTTGCAAGATCCGCACCGGAAAATCCGGGAGTCGCACGAGCAATTTTTGTTATATCAATATTCTTAGACAACGCAATTTTCTTCATGTGAATCTTTAATATTGCCTCACGCCCTTTAACATCCGGATTATCAACAACAACTTGGCGGTCAAAACGTCCCGGACGAAGCAAAGCCGGATCAAGAACATCCGGGCGGTTTGTAGCGGCAACAAGAATTACTCCCATTGACGGATCAAAACCATCCATTTCTACCAGAAGCTGATTCAGCGTCTGCTCACGTTCATCATGTCCGCCGCCCATTCCTGCACCGCGAGTTCGTCCTACAGCATCAAGCTCATCAATAAACAGAATACAAGGTGAATTGCGTCTTCCCTGATCGAAAAGGTCACGAACTCGCGAAGCACCCACACCGACAAACATTTCCACAAAATCAGAACCGCTCATAAAGAAAAAACTTACACCGGCTTCACCGGCTACAGCACGAGCCAACAAAGTTTTTCCTGTTCCCGGAGGACCCACAAGCAAAACACCTTTAGGGATTTTAGCACCGATTTTTGTAAATTTTCCCGGTTCTTTAAGAAAATCTACAATTTCTTTCAGTTCTTCTTTAGCCTCGTCAACACCGGCAACATCATCGAATGTAACTTTATCTTTTGGGTCGAATTTTCTCGCCCTTGATTTTCCGAAACTCAAAGCTTTGCCACTGCCGCCTTGAAATTGGCGCATCATAAACCAAAGCATTAATCCCAAAATAAGAATCGGTACAAAATTAAGCAGTATCATCGACATCATCTGGTTTGATTCGATGCTGCCTTTAAAATAAATAGGAGGTTCAGCTGTAGTAAGTAAATGATACAATTCTCCATTGTCAAAAATTGCCGGAATAGTAGTCTGAAACTTCTTTTCACCATTACGAGTTTTGCATTTGCCTGAAATTTTCTGGTTATCATAAATTATCAAAGGCTCTTTTTCGCTTGATATAATTTGTCCCGGATTGCGAACATATTCGAGGAATGTTTGGTAATCAACCGTTTCCTGATTGTCACTTCCACGATAAAACCAAAAAACCAACATAAAAGAAAGAAGCAGTAACATAAAGAAGAAAATTCTTCTTGCTCCCATGCCGTTGTTATTTTCATTATTATCAGCCATTTTATCTCCCTGATTTTAATCTGTTTCTATAAATTATTTATGTTGCAGAAATAAGAAAAACATTTCTGCCTCAAATTTTTAGTAGAAAGCAAAGTATCTTTTTTTACATTACAAATCAAGTTAATTATTTGTCGTACTGCATTGTATTTTTTAAAAATATATTTGCGTTCTGTTTCGTTAAGTATGAGATAAACTTTTTCGTTTATGATAAAATACTCTTATTTATTAAGTCGAATTTCGAGTTTTATATTTTAATGCCATTGTCTGGCATAAACACTGTAATCTCTTGCAACCATTTAGACAGTTAAGCAGTTTTTTTTGCCAAACTATTAAGTAATAAAATTGTTTTTGGTTATCGACTTTATTTATAATTGGAACAATGGAAGCAAACACGGATAATTTATGAAAAAACTAATTATATTAACAGCTACATTCTTTTTAATGATTTCCTGCTGCATTGATGAAAATGATGACACTATTAAGGAAGAAACCATTACACAGACAATCACAAATACTTTCGGTAAAACTCTTTATCTGGTAAAAATGAATCCGACCTCAAAGATTGTTCCGGCAAATAACAGTGGTTACATTAATTTAAACACAAGAAATTTCGACGAACCTGAAAATTATACACTGCAGAATGACACTGATTTTATAAGAAAAGATAATCCTTTGGCATTTACGTTTCATCCTAAGAATATTTCGATTTCGAGAAGTATGCGTTCATTTAACTCGGCAGAATACGACATCGGCGACACAAAGAAATTCTGGATTATGACAAATGAAGCTCTTACTGCAGATGACATTAAATGGGAAGAAATTTCTGCAACGCTTAGAACAAAAGGTAATTTTTGTAATATTTGGGTACCTGACAAATATTACAAGGACGTAGGCAACGCAGTTTCCGAAGCCACAGTAACAAAATTAGCCGAAAAATTTGATTTAATATATCCGCGTGTTACAAATGTTTTCGGTTATGCAAACAGTAATAATTCACCGATTAACATATTGATTTTTGATCTTGATTCAGATTACAAAAATGGCAAAACATTCGGATATTTTATGCCAAAGGATTACAGCGAATATGATGAAATTTATCATTCAAACGAATGTTGCATATTTTATCTTGACGCTTACTTAACGGAAACAAAACTTAAAATGGCATATTCGACATTAGCACATGAATTTCAGCACATGATTAATTATTACAATAAGAGAGTTTGTATTTCAAATTCCAATGAATCATATACTTGGTTTACCGAAATGCTTTCAATGCTTTGCGAAGACATGATGCAAACTTTTCTTGAAATCAATGATGAAGATTCTCCGATTGGTCGTATGCCGTATTTCAACAACGGATATTATAAACACGGCATTACAGAATGGCAGGGGTCACAGTATTCTTATGCGTGTACTTATGCATTCGGCGCATATTTAGTACGCAATTTCGGCGGTGTAAAATTGCTTAGTGCAATCGGAAAAAATGAACTGATAAACAAAGAGTCGATTACAATGGCACTTCAAGAACTCGGTTACCACAACGAAACATTCGATTCCGTATTTTTGAAATATGCCGAAGCTTTGATTTATGAAAATTCAAACAAGCTTACACTCAACAAAAGCATTACTGAAGAACTAAATGGATACGAATATACGTTTAGAGCTTTCAATATTTGGGAAATAAACAACGGTACATACAGTTATTTTTTTAATCCAAATTACGGACCGGTTTATTTTTCACCTGCCAAAACGTATTCTGTCAGACCATACGGTTTTACAATTCACACTCAAGAAAGTTGGAAAAACATTAGTACTGATACGCTTTCCGTAAGTATTACAAAACCGGAAAACAGCAGCGTAAAATATCAATTCATATTAAAGTAAGTTTGCGGAAAGAGCACTGCCTTACGGCGCAAAGTGCAACGGTTAGATAAAAACACACTGCCGAACAAGTCGGCGACAAGGCTAAACTTTAAGGCAAAGTGCCTAAGCCTTGCGTTTGACAAAGACACACTGCCTTACGGCACAAAGTGCAATCGAACTTTAAATTGCGTTACCTGACGGTTGTTCAAATGGCAATTTACCGATTTCATCGTCGAGGTAATGCAACTTTGGTTAAAGTTTTGAACATTGGTTGTTCAATTTGCAATTTGCCGTGCAAGCCGGCAGCAAAGTTTCATTTTAGGTTAAAATGGGGTAAAAGTTAGGAAAGGGGAAACGGCTCTTTCAGCATGCCGCAGTTTCCCCTTTCCTATGACCTATCCCTTTC
>JBNMHA010000012.1:0-31495 GCA_050872545.1 Spirochaetales bacterium
GATAATGACAACGAAATTGAATACAGAAACCTTACTTATGATTCAGTTGAGTTTAAAATTGGGCTTACTTGGATGGAATTCAACAAGCTCTATTAACTTTTTTTACGTAGAACCGAAAGGGACAGATCTAAATTCCGAAATGGAATAAGGGTCTGTCCCTAAGTCAATTTTCACTCATATCCTGTTTTGGTTGCAGCTAAAATTAAGACTGATTAACAAAATATATTCTATTTACGAATTAAAGTTTGGTAACTTACACGCCTGTATACCAAAGTAAAAAAAATATTTAGCAAAAAAAGAATGATGTTGTTTCCTATAGAATTTAATTATCTGATTTGTTAAATTGCCACCATGAAAACAGCAATAAATTATGAAAAGAAACAGTTTATGCCCTCTTTGCCATCGCTGGCATTTCCGCTGATTATAGAAAATCTGCTGCGTGTCGCATTATCAAGTACAGACGTTTTCATGCTAAGTGGTTACTCGCAGGCAGCAGTAGCGGCAATCGGTTTTGTAAGTCAATTCACTTTTTTTCTGACATCACTGCACAGTGTAATTGGTATCGGAGTGTCGATTTTGATTGCGCAGTACATAGGTGCGCAACGAATTGATGATGCAAAAAAAGTTTCTCAAGCCGGAACATTTATGACGCTCATTTTAGGAAGTATTCTGGCGATACTTTTTACTGGACTGACTTTCCCTCTACTTTCCTTTTATAAACTCGATGCTGAAGTAAAACAATACGCAATGCAGTATCTTCTGATTTTTAATTCTATGTCAATCTTCTCGGCATTCGGAGTACTGTTCGGTGCAATTCTGCGCTCTTACGGATACGCACAAATTGTAATGGCGGCATCGATATTTTCCGGAGTTTTAAATATAATCGGTAATGCAATGAGCCTCTATGGGTTGTTCGGCTGTCCGGTTCTCGGCGTTCCCGGTGTCGCATTTTCTACTGTATTCAGTCAAATCGGCGGATGTATTATGCTGTGGATTGCGATACGCCGACGTAAAAATGTAAGCTATCCTATTTCCGAAATATTTCATGTTTCTTCCTTTTTTCAGCGAAAAATTCTTTCAATCGGAGTGCCTACTGTAGGTGAAACAATTTTGTGGAGCGGCTCTCAAATCGTTATTATTTCTATAATTACAATGTTCGGCACTCAATCAATATCTGCATTTACTTACCTTAATGTACTGTTGCGCTTCGTATTTACAATATCATCGTCGATGGGGTCCGCTGTTCAGATAAAAATAGGAATGTTCTGCGGAGCCGAACAAAAAGACACTGCTTATCGCAAATTATTTGGCTATCAAGCAATCGGAACCGCAGTTTCTATGGTAATGATTTTATCTTTATATTTTACAAGAACGCTGATTATTCCATGCTTTACGAAAGACGCCGCAATACTTTCACTTATATATTCGCTGCTTCCAGTCTGCATTGTTCAAGAGTTCGGGCGTTCGGTAAATATTATAACCATTCCGGCATTGAAAGGTGCCGGAGATATAAAGTTTCCTGTTTTAATCGGAATTCTGTCGATGTGGATTGTGTCTGTCGGCGGCGGCGCATTGCTGTCAATTGTCTTCGGGCTGAAATTATTCGGTATTTTATGCATGATGTCGGCAGATGAGTGCGTTCGCGGTGCACTTTCAATGCTTAGATGGAAATCTAAGGCTTGGCAAACTAAACAATTAATTTAAGGATTAATAAATGATTATATTACAGATGAATGCGTTTGCGGTGCACTTCCAATTGGTGACAGAACTGCGTTCCGTCATAGGTGGAAATCTAAAGCTTGGCAGGCTAAGCAATTAATTTAAGTATTGATAAATGATTATATTGCAGATGAGTGCGTTCGCGGTGCACTTTCAATTGGTGACAGAACTGCGTTCCGTCATAGGTGGAAATCCAAAGCTTGGCAAACTAAGCAGTTAATTTAAGGGCTGATAAATGTTATATTACAGATGAATGTGTTCGCGGTACACTTTCAATTGGTGACAGAACTGCGTTCCGTCATAGGTGGAAATCCAAAGCTTGGCAAGCTAAACAGTTAATTTAAGGACTGATAAATGATTATAGGATTAACAGGTTTTTATTGCAGCGGAAAATCTACCGCCGAACATTATTTAAAAGAAGATTTCGGTTTTTACATTATTGATATGGATAAAATCGGTCATAAAGCTCATGAGTTGCCGGAAGTCAAAAATGAAATTGCCAAGCAATTCGGCGCACAAGTAATAGCAAATGACGGAACAATAGATAGGAAGCGTTTGGGTGCGCTTGTTTTTTCAGATAAGGCACAATTAAAAAAGCTGAATTCATTAATGCGCCCATTTATGCTGCAATTGCTGGATGAGGAACTGCAACTGCATAAAAACGAAAATATAGTTATAAGTGCCGCTCTGTTGTTTGATGCAGGATTGGATTCTTACTGCGAAAAAATTCTCGTTGTCCGTGCTTCACTGTATAAAATTTTTATACGTGCTTGGAAACGTGACAGGCATTCTCCTATACGAACTTGGCGAACTTTACAAGGTCAAAAATTGAAAGAATATATAAACCAACGTGCGCAAACTGTCGATATTGTTTTCATTAATACTAACGGAACACCTAGCCAATTGCGAGCAAAGCTTCTGAAAGTATTAAAAAATGAAGATATTAAAAGGTAGGAACTTATGTCAGACGATATGTCCCAAGAAAATGAAAGTACAATTAAGGATGATGAAATCCAAAATGAAGTGAAGAAGAAGCAGTTTTATTCTATTAATCTAACATCGGAACGCGTTTTTCTGATTTTTGTTTTGATTATAGCAATCATTGCGGTTGTAGTGGTAGCTGTAGTATTTTCTACTTCTTCTAAACCTGTGACTAAAAACAAAAATGTTGCTTCGGAAGAAGTTATTGATGAAATAATAAACGGAGATGATTTCGCCTTTTTCGATGATGAAAATGCAGCTGAACTTCTGGATACAGAAGAAGCTCCGGTTTCCGTTACGGAAGAAACGCCGGTACTTGCTCCGGAGAAAATTACAATTTCCGATAATGCCGCAAAGGAAAATGCAAAAGAAGCTGTAAAAGTAGAAGAAACAGCTGCTGCGGCTAAACCGGAAGTAAAAATCAATGATAAAGTAAGTTATTCTTCAAACTACAGTGAAAAAGAAGAAGCTCCGAGCACACCGCAGCCCATTCAAAAAAATGCGGTAGAAGCTAAAGCTCCGGCAGAAAAGCAGGTGGCGAAAAAGACTGTTCAGGAAAAGAAATGGATTATCCAAATAGGTTCATTTACTTCAAAGAAATCTGCCGATGATGTTGCAGATTTTTATAAGAAGGACAATTATCCTGCTTACGTAAAAGAATTTATGAAGGACGGAAAAACTTATTATCGATTAAGAATCGGACCTTACGATTCTGATGTAAAAGCACAGGAAGCTCTTGTAAAAATTAAAATATCTAAATACGGCAAAGACAGTTTTGTTTCTGTAGGATACTTTTAATATATGAACGGAATACAGTTTTTAGCAGTACCGGTATTGCTCATTGCTGCCGGCTTCATTTTTTGTTTTTCTGGCAAAACTTTATTTAAGCCACTTTTGTCTTTTATTGGTTTCATTGCCGGCTTTTTTCTTGCACAAGCAATTTTCCCGGGAATTATCGAAAATAAATTTGTCCTGTTTATTGTAATAATTTCTGTCGGAATATTATTTGCCTTTTTAGCTGGTTTTGTTTACTCAATCGGTGTATTTTTTGCCGGGTTCATCTCTGTTCTGCTGTTCTTGGATTGCTACGGAATCTCACTTGATGTGCAGAATTGGAATATCATTATAAAATTGCTTATATGTACTGCCGGCGGTGTCGTTGCATATTTTTTTCAAAATATTGTAATATCGATAATCACTGCATTTTTAGGAAGTTATTTAATGGTACTGAATGTCTGCTGGATTTTAGATTTCTTCAAGTACCGCAACAATGACTATTTGGCTACATTTTCGCAGTACTGCGATTTTTTCAGCAAAACAATCACCGGTTCTGAAAGTTCCGTCATTCTGATAATAATAACGGTTCTTACAATATTAGGAATATTAAGTCAGTGGAAAATCATCCGCCGAAAGTCGTAGTTATTTATATTAAGCAGCTTATTGCAAAAAAAAGTTATTGAAAAAACACAATTTTTTCTGTGACCATCACAAAAAAATGCAGCATTTGTTAAGTGCTGCATTTTTCGTTTTTAAGTTTATTTAGTAATCTTCTCAATCGGATAATTTTTATCAAAACATGCATAGCAAAAAGAATCAGGAGCTTTCAGGCTAGCCTTTAAATCTTCCAGCCGCAAGAACGTTACTGTATCGGCACCGATTATCTGCGCTATTTGTTCCGGTGTATGGCTTGTGGAAATCAATTCTTCCGTTGTCGGTGTATTTATTCCGTAATAGCAACAGCCTAAGACTTCCGGGCTTGAAAGATACATGTGAATTTCTTTTGCGCCGGCTTCACGCAGCATTTTTATAATCTTTTTAGATGTCGTTCCGCGAACAATCGAATCATCGACAATCGAAATCGTTTTGCCCTCCACCACGCTTTTAACAGGGTTTAGCTTCAGCTTCACACCTTCTTCACGTTGTTTTTGCGATGTTTTAATAAATGTTCTGCCGGCGTAATGATTGCGCATAAGCCCTAAATCGAAAGGAATTCCCGATTCTCTTGAAAAGCCCAATGCCGCAATATTTCCTGAATCAGGCACCGAAATTACAATATCGGTATCTTTCTTTCTGTTCTTTGCAAGCATTCTGCCTGAGTTAAATCTGAACTGGTAAACCGACTCAAAGAAAATAGAAGAATCCGGTCGTGCAAAATAAATTAGTTCAAAAACACACTGACTTGTTTTTTTCTTATCAGAATAATGAAGTTTTTGTTTAATTTCCCCATTTTCGCAAATAATAAGCTCTCCGGGGTCCAAGAAATTAATATCTGTTGCACCTAAAACATCAAGTGCAGCTGTTTCCGATGAAAAAACATAACCCTTGTCTTCTAATTTACCGTAAGCCAACGGTCTGAAACCGTAAGGGTCTTTAAATGCCGCTATTTTATTCTTGTCCCCCATAACAAGCATTGAAAAGGCTCCGTCCAGTTTTTTTATTGATGAAATTAAAGAAGCTTCAAAATCATTCCCCGGAATATTCGACATCAGATGAATCAAAATTTCCGAGTCACTTGAAGTCTGGAAAATTGCGCCGTTTGCTATTAATTCTTCCTTTAATACATCATAATTCGGAAGCTGCCCATTATGAGCAATTGCGACTTCGCCTTTGTTGCACTTAAACAGAAGCGGCTGCGCATTAACCAAACTTGCGGCGCCTGTAGTCGAGTAGCGTACATGACCGATAGCCGAAGCAGACGGATAATCTAAATGAAGCTGCGGAAGTAAATTTTCTGCAACCAATCCGTTGCTTTTCACAACTTGGATATTTGCATTATCATCAAGGTAAGCAACTCCGCTGCTTTCCTGCCCTCGGTGCTGCAAAGAAAACAGCCCCATATACATATTGTACATAATACTATCAGAAGGTTCTTTCAGCGAAATCCCAAAAATTCCGCATTCTTCTTTTAATTCATCGAACATATTTTAATCCTTGATCTATATTTATGGAAGATTTGCCTTTATTGTTTCCAAAAGTTTCGCAAAGTCAACCGGTTTCTCAAAAACAGCGCAAACATGCGGATTATTTTTAATATTGCGAAATTCATCATTTATTCCGATAAACCCGGACATAACAATAATCTTTGTTTCCGGATACTTCTTTGAAATCTTTTCTATTGCCTCTGTTCCGCTCATTCCTTTCAGCTGCAAATCAGTAATAATCAAATCGAAATTTATATTCTCTTGTAACTCAACGCCGAAATCCGCTTCTTTCGCAAGGTTTACCTGAAACTGATTATGCGAAAGGAAACGAACCAACGGTGTCGAAAATAAGTCATCATCTTCAATAATGAGAAGCTTTCTGTATAACGGTTCCATTTTATATCCTCCCATGTAAAAAAAATAAAAATTTTTGCCCATACTATCATAACTTTAAGAAAAAATAAAGCCGGTTAATTGCACAAGCGACATTTGCTTAACAGCGATTTATAATTTCCCAATTCATTCAACTGTGAAAATCGAGTTAATTTTCAAAAAAACGGAGCAACTAAAAAAGCATTGATTTTTTTACTTATATTAGATATAAATATTCAAACTGCCTAAATAAAACGTTGTGAAAAAAAAGCAGTAAACCAAAAAATAAGGAAATTGATATGTTTGAAGATTGGTATTTGGAAGATTTATTAGACAAAAATGTCAAAACAATGTGGCCGTTGACAGATAAATACCTCTTACAGTTGATAAAAAAAGTTTTTGACCGAATCGGAATTTCTGAAGATTTGAAAAATTTTGTTTCAATACAGCAAATTATGGAAAAATACAATTATGTAGAAAAAGCCGACAGAATGCTGCGCTGGGACTTAGAGCGTTTGAAATTTGACGATTATGTAGAATCAAAGGAAGAAAACGGTACTGTTTTCTACAAATATACATCAAAAGAGCTGCCTACTGATTACGAGGAAATTTACAACTGGTGCAGCAAAGAAGATCCTCGCTCTGTATATGCATTCAGACTTCTGGCTTTAGTTGCGGACAATTACGAAGAAATACTTGAAGGCAAAACAAGGGGCGTAAATGTAATTTATTCACCTGAAAATATTCACATCATTAACGAATATTACCAAAGTGGTCTTTTTTATACTGTAAACAATGTACTCGGCGGAAAAGTTCTTAACTATGAAGTGGACAAACGCGAAAATCCGACTATTTTGGAACTCGGCGGCGGTTTAGGCAGCGGAACAAAACAATTCTTGGAACAACGAAAAGCTGCTGGAAAAGATTTGAAATCATTCCATTACCATTTTACCGATGTAACAAACAGTATGTTGCGAAAAACTAAGAAACCGCTGGAAGAAATTACAGGAGACCTTTCTAATTTTGAGTTCAGTAAGCATGATTTTAATAAATCTCTTGAAGAATTAGGTTTGGCAGAAGAACAATACGATATTATTTGGGCTGTAAACGCAATTCATGTTGCTACTAATTTGAAATTTACTTTGCAGCAGCTATACCGTCTTTTGAAACCGCAAGGAACTTTGTTAATTGTAGAAACAGTTCGTCCTATTTATTGTCCTTGGGTTCAGCATGAATTTATTATCAATTCATTGGATGATTACGGTAATGTTGAATTGAACGACGAATGGCGTCCGGTTCATGGTTTTATGAGATGGACAAACTGGGTTAAAGCCGTTGAAGCTGGTGGTTTTGATATAGTTGACACAGTTCCAAACATGACAGAAGTAGAAGCAAAATATAACAATTGTTATGCTACTGTTATCAGAGGTCAGAAAAAATAATAACACTTTTTTAATATTGAGAAAGTCCCCATTTAACATGGGGCTTTCTTGATTTACGGTTAATACAAAATTAAGGAGAAGAAATGAGACGAGTTGTTATTACTGGATTCGGGATTTACAGTCCGATCGGCAACACAGAAAAAGAAATAAAGGAAAATTTTTATCAGAGAAAAAGCGGAACCGTTTATATTCCTGAGTGGAAAGAAATAAAAGGACTTCAATCCTTTGTTGCGGGAACAGTAAAGAATTTTGATGAAAAAATACTGGATAGAAAACTGCGCCGTTCAATGGGAAAACTTTCCATGATGACTACAAGTGCAGCTAAGATTGCAATAGAAGACAGTGGATTGCCTGAAGAAGTGCTTCATTCCGGAAGAATGGGATGTGCTGCAAGTTCTACAATTGGAAGCCCTAAGGCTTATGAAGATTTCTTTTATGAATTACTGATAAACAAATCAATAGAACAGATTCCTTCCATGACTTTTCTAAAATTGATGAATCACACAACAGCAGCAAACATTGCAACTCCTTTGGGAATTAAAGGAAGAGTATTTTCTCCCAGCAGTGCGTGTACTTCAAGTTCTCAATCTATAGGAATGTCTTATGAAGCCATTAAATACGGTCTGCAAGATGTTATGGTTGCTGGTGGTGCCGAAGAGCTTCATTACACAACAGTTTCAGTTTTCGATATTATGGATGTAGCGTGTAGAACCGCAAACGATACGCCGGAAAAAGCATCACAACCTTTTGATAAAGACCGCGGCGGCGTAGTTGTAGGCGAAGGTGCCGGAATGGTAATTCTGGAAGAATATGAACATGCAAAAGCGCGTGGAGCAAAAATCTATGGTGAAGTTATAGGTTTTTCTTCATTATGCGACGGCTACCATTTATCAACACCTTCAAGTGAAGGAATGGAAGCGACTATACGTGCAGCTCTGGAAAATGCGGGAATAAAAGAGCAGGATATAGATTACATAAATATGCATGCAACAGCTACGCATACCGGAGATATTGCAGAAAGTGCGGCAACTCGTGCTGTTTTCGGGGATAAAACGCCTGTAAGTGCAACAAAAAGCTATACAGGTCACACACTCGGAGCTTCCGGAGTTCATGAATTTATTTACTGTATGTTCATGATGCAGGATAACAAAATTTATCCGACAATCAACCTTGAAAATATGGATCCTGAATGTGCTGGTGTCAATATGGTAACAGAACTGACTGACAAAGAACTTAATACTGTAATGACAAACAACTTTGCATTTGGCGGAATTAATACTTCCATTATCTTAAAAAAGATTTAATTTGTTGCCAAAGTAAAACATCACAAGCCTGAGATTCAGCTTCTCGGGCTTTTTTTGTAATTGAAAGGGAAATTTTATGCCGTTTTTATATTTTGCCAGACACGGACAAACAATTTGGAACGTAGAAAACAAAGTCTGCGGAACCACAGATATAGAATTAACAGAACTCGGACACATACAAGCTATTGAATTAGGGAAAAAAATCAAAAGTGAAAATTTGAGCATTGATGAAATTCTTTTTTCGCCGCTTATAAGAGCCGCTGACACCGCAAAACACATTCATAAACAGACAGGCATTCCAATGCGTGAGGAACCTTTGCTGAAAGAACAGTGCTTTGGTAAATATGAGTCTGCTCCGCGTGACAATCCGGACTTCCTTGCAGCAAAAGAAAGATTTGTCGATAATTACGGCAGCGGCGAATCAATGCTGCATTTAGCACAAAGAATTTATAACTTGCTCGACAGAATAAAAGCCGACAATAAAACATATCTGCTTGTAGCTCATAACGGAATCGCAAGAGTTGTGAATTCTTACTTCTGCGATATGACAAATAAAGAATACAGTAATTTCAAGCTAAAAAACTGCGAAATCCTGAAATATGAATTCTGATTTTGCCTCTGAAACTTTCGTACTAAATTAATGTCATTTGACAAAGGTAATTTGCAGTCATATAATAGTTAGCAATAACTAACTCTAAAGGATAAATATATGAGAAAGCAATATTTCAGTGTAGAACAAGACGGATTTTTCGGAGCATATTTTGAGAATCCGCAGAAAGCAGACAAAGCCATGATTTTGATGCTTGGCGATGATATTGATGACAGACTTGCGATTTCCGGCACAAAATGGATGCATAAAAAAAGCTGCAATGTCCTGACTATGTCACCGGCAGCAAAAGATTACGGTCATCACAGTTATCCGCTGGAATGCTTTGAAAAAGCAATTGCATTTTTGAAAGATAAAGGAAATAAAAAAATCGGAGTTGCCGGAGCTTCCACCACCGGAATGTTGGCTTTAACCGCAGCCTCGTATTTTCCCGACATAAGTCTTACTTTAGCTTTCTCGCCGTCAGATTTTGTAATGGAAGGATTCTATCAAGACGGACTTGATTGCGCACGTGAACGACCGGGTAATTTTGAATCCAGCCTTTCGTTCAAAGGAAAACAGCTGCCTTTTCTGCCTTATGCTTATCGACATCCGGTTTATTGGCAAATGATTAAGAAAGAATCAAAAGAGGACGGTAATATGATAGCAAGCCGCAAACTTTTTGACGAATCAGAACGACTGCATCCGATTCAGGAAGAAGAGAAAATCAAAGTGGAAAATATCAATGGAAAAATCGTTTTTGCCGGTGCAGAAGATGATGTTCTTTGGGACACCGCAAAATACATTAGAAGAATGGAATCGCGCTTGGAAAATTTACCTCACAAATGCACTTGGGAAACATTAATTTACAAACACGGAACTCACTTCATATTTCCGCAATCACTTCTGGAAACAATGTTTCCGCTTTTTTCAGGCTTGTTTGTTCGCCTTGCATTCAAAGCTGCAAGAGACTTTCCCAAAGAATGCAAAGCTGCACGAATTGATATAGACAAAAAATTATCTGATATAATTTCCCAATGGTAAAGCAACAAAAAAGTAAATAAATTGAAAATTTAATATCGGGTAAATGGAAATGTCAAGAGACAGAAAGATTACGTAGTTCAATTTCATTTGACATTAACTTTTAATATTTTAATATGCCGTTTTCCACAAACTAATGCGAGGATATTTTTATGGAGGATAAAACTTTGGCACAAAAAGATTCTGACAAAATGACCGAAATGGAAAAGGAAAGCATACACCTGCTTTATGTTGCAAATGAAACGGAAAAACAAGTGCAGGAATATTATACTACCGCACTTTATGAAAAACCTGCCGATGAAACCAAACCTGAAGTTAAAGAACTTGTAGAATCACTTCAGCGTACATCCGCAAATTTGGTAAAAGCTTATATTACATCATCAAGCCTTACAGATGAATTGAAAGCACGTTGGAAAGATTGGAAAAAAAGCAGAAAAAACAGACTGCTTATTACCACACCTGCTAATGGGCAGATTGATATTGAAGAACAAAAACTAGATCATTTTGCCAAAGGTTTGAATTTTTACAAATTAATCTGGCTACTTTTCATCGGAAGTTTTGCCGGAGTAATAGTAGAATCACTTTGGTGCATTTTAAAACACGGTTACCTTGAGAGTCGTGTCGGTTTAGTTTACGGACCATTCAATTTGCTTTACGGTGTTGGAGCAATAGCAATAAGCGCAGCATTGTACAGATTCCGCAACCACGGCGGACAATTTTCATTTCTGGGCGGAATGGTTGCCGGCAGCATTGTAGAATACATTTGTTCTTGGGGGCAGGAGCTGATTTTCGGCTCAAGGTCTTGGGATTATTCCGATATGCCGTTCAACATTAACGGAAGAATTTGTCTGTTATACTCATTCTTCTGGGGACTTTTGGGAATTTTATGGATGAAAAGACTTTATCCGCAGATTGCAAAACAAATCTTAAAGATTCCTAATCGTGTAGGAAAAACGCTTAGCTGGGTAATACTTGCATTTTTTATAATAAATGCGAGCGTAAGTTTTATATCAGTTTACCGCTGGTCTGAACGTACAGAGAACGTTGCCGCATCCAACGGTTTTTGGCAGTTTATAGACAAACGCTTTCCAGATGCAAGAATGGAAAAAATTTACCCTAACATGTCTTTTAATAAATAGTTTTCATCTTTCACAAGGGACAGGCCCTGATTCTAAAACGGCATATAGGTCTGTCCCCACTCCAGTTATTGAGATTTTACATCAGCGCACATTTTGTATTAAAAAATTGAATTGTAAACAAATAAATAAGCGGAATGCACTTCATCAATGAAATACATTCCGCTTTCTCTAACTTCTAAAAAAATTATTCTTTTGTCTTATTCAAATCCGAATCATCGCAACAGCATTTTCCATGACTGATGTTTTTTTTGCTCGTACATTTCTTTGAACAAGAACAGCCAATGCAAACTTGTCCATTCTTTTTTGCTCTATATAAGTAAAACACTACCGCACCGATAATACACACTAAAATAACAACAATAATAATATTTTCCATAAGCCTTCTTCTTTAAACTGCACTGTCTAAAGCATATTCAGTTTTAAGTTTTCTGTCAGTGTTGATAATTAAGAAAGTAACAAACGCTGCCATTGCCAAAACTGCAATTAATCCGCCTATAGCCGCACCTACATTAAGAGTAGCCGGAGCTGTGATAAGCGTACCTATTGTATAAACAAAATATGCAACTGTGTAACCTACGCCAAGCTGAAGCCCGATTCCGCCCCAAAGCCATTTTGCACTTTTCATTTCTGAGTTCATAGCACCGATTGCAGCAAAACAAGGCGGCGTATAAAGATTGAACATCAAGTACGCAAGAGCAGCAACTTTTGTAATTGCAAATACGCTCGCAACTTCCGCACCGGCTCCTGCCATAAGTGCAAGTTCATCTGTATCAATAAGATTTTCAAGACCGACAAAACAAACTGCCAAAGTTCCTACTACGTTTTCTTTTGCAATAAAACCAGTAACTGCCGCTGCAGCCAACTGCCAACTTAAAACGCCTACAATCGGAACAAGCAAATATGCAAACGGACTTGCAATAGAAGCTAAGATTGAATCACTTGCAACTTCTGCAACTTGGAAAGACCAAGTAAATGTCTGCATGATTTGAACCGCAGTGTTACAAAGAAGAATAATTGTAGCGGCTTTCACAATATATGCCCATCCACGTCCACACATTGATTTAAATGCGCCCCAAAGTGAAGGAACTTTATATTCCGGCAGTTCAATGATAAAGAATGATTTTCGTGCTTTATAACCGGCAATTTTATTTACAAGCAATGCTCCGACGAAAATTAAAACTATTCCCAAGAAATACATTAATGTGCTGACCCAGCCGGCATCATCGAAGAACGCCCCAGCAAATAAAGCAATTACCGGAATTTTCGCACCACATGGCATAAACGGACAAAGCATAGCTGTTGCTCGTCTTTCACGTTCATTACGAATTGTACGGCTTGCCATAATTCCCGGAACGCCACAACCGATTGTAATAACAAACGGAATAACTGATTTTCCGGATAAACCTACTTTCTTAAAAATCGGATCAAGAACCACTGCTACACGTGCCATATATCCGCAGTCTTCAAGTAATGCAATTAGGAAGTACATAACCATAACAAGCGGCAAGAACCCGATAACCGCAATAACACCACCGATAACACCATCAACAAGCAATGCAGACAACAGAGGATTTGCATTTTCCAGCAATCCGCCTACCCAGCCTTGAAATGCTTCAAGCCAGCCGACAAGCAAATCTGCCAATGGAGGTCCTACCCAAACTTGTGAAATCTGGAATACTAGGAACATTACTACTGCAAAAATAGGAATACCAAGCCATTTATTTGTGATAATGGCATCGATTTTATCATCAATATTTTTGTCTTTTGTTAAAACTTTTCTTGTTTCAACGTCCTTTACTATCCTGTTTACAAAATCAAACCTCTTGCGGTCTGCTTCTTCTACACAATTTTTATCAGTTAAATCAATATCGCCTTGTATATAAGGAGCCTTTTGTTTTGTTTTTGACTGTGCAACAGCTGCATCAATCACATTTTTCAGCCCTTCGTTAGATATTGAAACTGTTTTTACAACAGGACAATTCAATTTTGCAGACAATGCTGCCACGTCGATTTTAGTTTCTTTCTTTTCGTTAATGTCGCTTTTGTTAAGAGCCACAACAACCGGAATATCAAGTTCCAAAAGTTGAGTTGTAAAGAAAAGACTTCGGCTCAAGTTAGTAGCATCAACAATGTTGATAATAACATCAGGATTTTCTTTCTTAACGTAAGAACTTGTAATGCTTTCCTCACTTGTAAACGGTGACATTGAGTAAGCACCGGGAAGGTCAACAGCAATTAATTGTTCATCTCCTGCATAAGATTTTTTAATTAAATGTTCTTTTTTGTCTACAGTTACACCTGCCCAGTTACCGACTTTTTCGTTACGTCCGGTCAGAGCATTGTACATTGTAGTTTTGCCCGAATTAGGATTACCGGTCAAAGCAATTCTCATAATTTTTTTCCTCCTTAATTAAATTTTATTCCAAATCCTATGGATAAAAATTTCCCTTTCAAAAGTTAGTTTTTGCTAACGAACTAAGTTAAAAAAAACAATCAATAGATTGTTTTTTTGTACCGTTCAAGCTATACAACAATAGCTGAAGCTAGTTGACTGTCGATATTGTATCTTCCGTCCTTGATAGAAACAACACATCCGTTTTTCAAACGAGAAACTACAGTTATTTTTTCGCCGCTGTAGCAGCCTAATGAAAATAAAAAAGAATTTAATTCTTCATCATCTGTATCAATTTGTTGAATTATATATTCTTGTCCTTCCAAAGCTTCGTTTAAAGTCATATTCACCACCTAGTGATTTTAAGCATGTAAAATTAGTCAAAGCTAACCTGAATAGTAAAAAAATAAGTTAGCTAGCACTAACCTTGCGCATTATACATATTTGCATTCTGTTTGCCAACTGTTTTTTATATTTTTTATTACATGCGCTTGTTTTAGCAAAAATATTGAACTGTTGCTGTTCGGTAAACTGTTCTTTTATTTATCAATGTGATAATATTCATGCACAAATAAAAATTATAGGAGACTGGATGTTTAAATCTAGTAACGTTTGGTTCATTGCTTAACGCCTTGAGAGATTGAAAAATCTTTTGGGCGAATCTCTCAAGGCAAATATTTATTCCCATAAAAATTTACTTGGAGAAAAATAATGAATACAAACTATTTAATCCGCAGGGAAGAACCTTGCGACTATGAAAACGTTGAAAACCTAACTAGAGAAGCATTTTGGAATGTTTACAGACCCGGCTGCACGGAACATTATGTTCTTCACTGCTACAGAAAAAATCCGAGTTTTATTCCACAGCTGTCTTTGGTAATGGAATTAGACGGAAAAATTATCGGGCATGTGATGTATGTCTGGTCAAAAATTAATGCTGACAACGGCAAAAAAATCAAAGTGATGACATTTGGACCAATCAGTATTCATCCTGACTACAAACGAAAGGGCTACGGAAAAATTCTGCTTGATTATTCTATGGAGAAAGCACACCAAATGAACGGTGGCTGCCTTTTGATCTGCGGAAATATTGACTTTTATGGGAAAAGCGGTTTCGTTCCTGCATTCACTAAAGGAATTCGCTACAATGATGCTGCCGGTGATGATGCGCCTTATTTTCTGTGCAAAGAACTTGAACCCGGCTTTTTAACCGGAATTACAGGTTCTTACAAAGACCCGGAAGGATATTTTGCAGCAGAACGAAACCCGGCAGATTTTGAAGAATATGAAGCAAAATTTCCGTACAAGGAAAAGCTTAAACTGCCCGGTCAGTTGTTCTAAGATGTAAATCCATAACTGATAATTGTGGAAACTTAAAACGAGGCTGTCTAAAAAAGCAAAGATTTCGATAAACAGTCACTGAGTTTATCGCAGTGTTCCGGTTATCGTAAAACTTACTTTGGAGGTAGCCTCGTTTTTTATTAAGCAACAAAAAAACTCATTTGAATAAAAAAAACCGACAGAACAAACCAGTCTGCCGGTTAATTTTATTAGAAAATTAATTATTTAGATTCCAGAACAAGAGTTTTTGTAGGTGCATCACAAACTTCTGCCGGTCCGTAATACTGAATAGCACCAGGGAACAAGTAAGAAGTATTTACAGCCCATTCATCTCTGTATTTAGCATACTCTTTGTAAGGCGCACCGTCCAATTCTACAAGAGCTTTGCGAATTACAGGTTTCTTTTCTCCGTGACGCTGTTCCATATTGAACATCATAGATGTAGGAATTCCGCCCGGGACCCATTCTGTTGCAGGTTTTGCAAGATTTTTAACTGAAGACATATAGCCTGTCAATCCGCTTGCAATCAACAAGAATGCAACATATCCCAATGAGTAACAATAATCTGCGTCAAAGTTTGACGGAGCTGCACATCTTCCTTCATAACCGAAGAAATGGTTCAATCCGGCAAATTTTCCTTTGTATTTACCTTCAGCTTTTAATTTTTCAAGCTTTGCACCAACCATTTCGATTAACAATTTTTCTGTTTCGATGCGTGATACCTGAACGTTTCCGTGTGGGTCACGATCCATACACAACTGCGCTTTGATTGCAACCGGCAGTGAAGTAAAAGCACTTGCTGAAGCGGCAGTAAGATTTTTTGCAATCCAATCAGCTTGATCTGCAGCAGCAACTTTTGCAAATTCATCAGCTTTTTTTGCAAGAAGGTCATTTAATTCTGCAATCAAAACTTTCATTTCCGGAATAAATTCGATTAAACCTTCCGGTACAAGAACAACACCGAAATTGTCGCCTTTTTCAGCACGTTTCACAACGACATTAACAATTTCATCTACAACTTGAGTTAAAGTCTTTTGTTCTTTTTCAACTTCTTCAGAAATAATTGCCCAGTTCGGCTGTGTCTGCAATGCACATTCCAAACAAATATGAGAAGCTGAACGTCCCATCAATTTAATGAAGTGATAATATTTCTTTGCAGAGTTTGCGTCCCTTTCGATGTTCCCGATTAATTCGGAATAAACTTTTGTAGCAGTATCAAAACCGAAAGAAGTTTCGATATGTTCGTTTTTCAAGTCGCCGTCGATAGTTTTAGGACAACCGATAACTTGAATTGATTCACCTTTGCTTTTGTAATATTCAGCCATTAATGCGGCATTTGTATTGGAATCATCACCGCCGATAATAACAACTGCTGAAATTCCCAATTTTTTGCAGACAGCAAGTGATTTGTCAAACTGCTCGTTAGTTTCCAATTTTGTTCTGCCGGAACCGATAATATCAAATCCACCGGTATTTCTGTATGAATCAATAAATTCTGATGTGATTTCCACATATTTGCCTTCGATAATTCCTGAAGGACCGCCTAAAAAACCGTAAAGCTTAGATTCTTTATTTCCGTTTTTTACACCGTCAAACAATCCGGCAATAACGTTGTGTCCGCCCGGAGCTTGTCCGCCGGAAAGAATTACACCAACATTTATTTTATCGTTAGCCTTTGCATTGCTTCCTTTTTCAAAAGATGCAACAGGCATTCCGTAAGTTCCTTTCAGCAAAGCTTTTAACGCTTCCTGATCGCTTACTGATTCTGTCGGATTACCAAGTTTTACCACAATATCAGCAACATTGCCTTTTACTGCTTCCGGCAGTTTAGGCTGATAGCTGAATCTTGCTTTTTGCAAAGCAGAAATTTTTTCCATCTCTTTTACTCCTAAAATAAAATTACGTTTCCATTTATAATGTTCCGGCTCATTCTGATGAGCTTAAAAAACAGCGGCATCATAAATGAAAATGCATTAATCGTCAATGAAAGTTACTTTTAATCACATAAAGCTTATCTTAATCCCATAATAAAAATCAAAATAATCATACAAGGAATAACATAAGTCACATAACCTTTAAGCCAGCGCGGCATTTTTAATCCATTGCCGATATTTGTTTCTTCATAATATTTATCAAATCCCCAACCCCATCTGGTAACGCAGAAAAGCAGAATTATCAGCGAACCAAGTGGCAGCAAAAGATTGCTTACAATGAAATCTTCCAAATCAAGAATTGTACTGCCGGCACCTTTCGGTTGAAAATTTTTCCAAATGTTAAAACCAAGTACGCAAGGAACTGATGTCGCCAAAACTATAAGACAATTGAAAAATGCAGCTTTCTTTCTGGAAAAGTGCCATTTATCCATCCAGCAGACAAGGATATTTTCAAAAACGGCAATAATTGTAGAAAAAGAGGCAAACGTCATGAACAAAAAGAACAAGCTGCCCCAAACAACACCGCCGCGCATAGAACTGAAAACATTAGGCAAAGTAATAAAGATTAATTCAGGACCGGCACCCGGATCCACGCCAAACGCAAAACATGCAGGAAAAATAATCAGTCCGGAAACTACCGCAACAAAAGTATCCAGAACAGCTATTTGAATAGATTCGCCCCACAGCGTATGTTCTTTATTCATGTAGCTACCGAATATTTCCATAGAACCGATACCGACGCTCAATGTAAAAAACGACTGATTCAGTGCGGCAATCATTACATTAACCAAACCGACTTCCTTTGCTTTATCTAAGTTCGGTACAAGGTAAAATTTCAAACCTTCCATTCCGCCTTTAAGCATAATGCTGTTCACTGCCAAAACCGCTATCAGCCCCAAAAGGCACAGCATCATCGGTTTGCTAATTTTCTCAACTCCGGATTGCAGTCCTAAAGAACATATTAAAAAACCTGCAATTACTGTAACAGCCATCCAAAACAACATTCCGCCCGGCTGAAAAAGCATACCGGAGAAAATATCAGTTACTTCCGCAGGCGTTACATTAACAAATTCACCACGCAGAAATCTAAAAAAATAACTAAGCATCCAACCTGACACACAAGTATAAAACATCATCAACATGTAATTGCCGAACAACGCGAAATTTCCGTAAACATGCCATTTACTGCCTGGCTTTTCGAGTTCCTGAAAACAATTTGTGATACTCTTCCGGCTGGCACGTCCTATGGCAAATTCCATTGTCAATACAGGCACTCCGATTGACATCAAAAAAAACAAATAGAACAATATAAATATTCCGCCGCCGTTCTGTCCTGTTACGTATGGGAACTTCCACACATTTCCTATTCCGACAGCACATCCTGCCGAAATCAAAATAAATCCCAATCTTGATTTAAAACTTTCACGTTGATTCATAAATTATTCTCCTGTCAATATTTCATCTTCTGCATAATATTCTTCGTCATCCTCGTAAAATTCGCCGCTCCAACCGCCGTCATCATACCATTCGCGGTAATCGTACCAATTTTCATCCCAGGAATCTTTCCATTCCGGCAAATCAAATTTTCCGACTGCGACGTCACTTCCTGCCGCAAAATCTTTCTGCGCCCGAATTTCCCAGCAAGCTTTATTTCGTAATTTACCGGCAGGCTCCGAAAGCTTCTTCAACAATGCCTGCCAAGAAGCATTTCCGGAAACAGTACATTCGTCAAGAACCTTGAAAAATTGATGAGTAAAAACGCCGTTCTCACCTTTATTTCCGGCATCGCAACTTGCAGCAAGCACGGCAGCATGACGTTTTTCGCCGAACAACTTTCGGTAATTACTGTAAACAACAGAGCGGTTCGCACGGGAAACGTGTTTTTCCTCCGAAAAGCTGCTTCCCTGCCGGTCGTAGAAATCGGCAAAAACAAGCATTAAGCCGGGACGTTTCTTTGCCAAAACAGCCGCAACTTCTTCCAATTCAAGCGTCGCTCCGTACTGCAGCAACATCTTCGGATAACGGGATTTCTTTTTGGATAAAGAATCCGCCAGTTGCCCACTTTGCCCGGCAAAAAAGAAAAGCACCGTATCATGATCATCCGGATTCACATCATCAACAGCTGCCAAGACAGCCTCTCGGCTCCATTCTTCCATAGAATCGGAAAGTCCAACTGCAAGTACACGTTCTTTTGTGTTCATATTCGCATAATTGTGAATTCTGTTCATAGCATCCTGCCAAGCAAACAGACTATCAGTGCAGCTGACATTCACCACTTCATTGTCGATTACATAAACAGCATAGAAATTTCCTTTGGAAAAAAGAGACATGTTCAAAAGCAAGATAATAGAAAATATTATTATTCTTTTCATTAACATTCCTTATTTAACTTTTTTTCTCTGAAACCTTACTTCATACAAGTATTATGATTTTTTTTCAAGTTGCATGGCATTTTTTCCCTTTTTGTGCTACTTGAAACATCAAGGAACGATACCGCAATGAAAAATATAAAAGACACAATCAGCATTATCCGTGAAGATTCCCTTGTTTGGCAAAAAGAAATTCTGCCGCCGAGCATTTTCGATTCTTATCTGCAAAGTATTCGCCGAATGCGCCGCCCTACATTCAGAGTGAATACGCTCAAAGCTTCAAAGCAGGAAATAATGGCGGCACTGCGTCAAACAGGAATTTCAGTTTCGGAATTCGCACCGATTCCCGGCTGTTTTATTGCAAATCAAGTAACGGACAAAGACCTTTTGAAATTGGAAATCACGCAAACCGGAAAAATTTATCTGCAAAGCATTTCAAGCCAAATGCCGCCGCTGATACTTGCAGCAGAACCGGAAGAAACTATTTTGGACATTGCAGCCGCACCGGGAAGCAAAACTTCGCAGATTTGCGCATTTATGCAGAATCAAGGTCATATCGATGCGGTAGAGCCGGACTTTATCCGTGTGCAACGACTTGAGCATAATTTGAAACTTCTGGGAGTAGCAATAGCCGAAGTTCATCATACACGCGGCGAATCATTCTGCAACGAAATCGAAAATAAATACGACCGAGTACTTGCCGATGTTCCGTGTTCCGGAGAAGGCAGATTTTGTGTTTACGACAAAAGTTCCTATGCCGCTTACCGTGCAGATGATGTAACTAAGTTTCATAGGATTCAAACAAAATTACTGAAATCTGCTGTAAAAGCAGCAAAACCCGGCGGCACAATTTTATATTCCACATGTACATTGAATCGCTTTGAAAATGAAGAAGTTCTGCAAGACGCATTAGCCGATTTTGATTGCAAAATAGTTCCGCTGCCGAAAAACCTCACAACATTAACAGAAGCTCTTGTGCCGCTTTCGTCTACTCCGAATTATCCTAAACTGCGAAAAGATATAACAAATGCAGTAAGAATTGTTCCGTCTGCACGCATAGAGGGGTTTTTCCTTGCGAAAATAATAAAAGGCAACGTATGAAAACAGGAATTTTATTTGCGGCAAAACCGGAAGCAGCGGCACTTTTAAGCAGTGGCTTTTTCGGCTGGAAAAAGATTGGGAATGGATTTTACGACAGCAGAAAAACTAACAGCATACTTTGCATAAGCGGTATCGGACAGGAAAAAGCAGCTAAATCATTTTCCGAACTGGCACAGGAATGCGGCAAAATATTTATTCTGGGAACGTGTGCCGCACTTGTTCCGGAACTTCCGGTATTTACATTTTGCCTGCCGAATCTGGTAGTTCGACATGAAGATTCAACGCAAACTTTTATGCCGGACAGCGAACTTTCAGCCAAGCTTATGACAATTCTTTCATCGCTGAAAATTAACTTCAGAACAGAACTGAAAATTGCCACAATAGACAACGTAATTACCTCAAAGGAACAAGCGCAAGATTTGTACTGCAAAACGAATGCATCGATTGCCGATATGGAAAGTGCGACACTTCTGCGGCAAGCTGCGGTTCATCACATTCCGACAGCGATACTGAAAGCCGTTTCCGACAATCCGGCAGCAGGCATTTCTCCATTTGATAAAAGTAAAAATTCTTCATTAAACAAATGGGCTGAAAACACAGCAAAAATATCAGCTGATTTTTTGGCAATTGTTAAACTTCTGCTTTCTTGATTTTCACAAAGCATAGATTTTTACCGGATTGGATTTGCCTTTCAATGAAATAAACTGCGGACTTCCGAAATTTTCATTTACGGTACTGCTTTCCAATATATCAAAAATATCGGCTGTTACAAGAACTCGTGCAGATTCTACGCTGCGTGTTTTGCTTTGCAGACGGCTTGCCACATTCACCACATCTCCCAGACAAGTAAATTCTTTGCGACTTTCACATCCTATATTTCCGGTAATGAATTTCCCTAATGATACACCGATTCCTATATCGAAAACGGCAGAATCATTCATACGCCATAAATTGTTCATGGAATCAGTCATTTTTTTCATTTCCTTTGCCGTTTTAACTGCCGCCTCACAATATTCCACACTGTTAGCTTCCGGTTTTCCCAATCCAAAAACTGCCATAATACAGCTGCCGACAAACTTATTTATCACACCGCCGTTTTTTGAAATAATATTTTCCATATTCTCAAAAAATATATTCAATTGCGAAACTACCGTTTTTGGGTCATATTTTTCCAATATCTCACTGAAATTGTTAATATCGCAAAACAAAATTACACCGCAGTCTTCATTTGTGCCGTCGTCTTTAGCTTCTTTGCTTTTAAGTATGTAATCTCTGATTTCCGGCGATACATATTTCCCAAATACCAATCGAACATGACGTGTTTCATAATTTTTTATGGCAATTTGGCGAATCAATGCCTGCGCTCTCTCGGACAATGCACCGCAGACAATGCCTATTGTTATGAAAAAAGCTATTTTGCACCAAAGCCCCAATCCGGAAATCTGCGTATATTCATAGATTTCATGATAAGTTCCGCCGTCTCTGTAAATTATGTACAAACTTTCCAACAGGTAAAAAACCGAGCATAATATTCCGGAATACATTTCACAACCGAACGACAACCTAAACAATGAAAGCAAAATTATCACGACAAACATTAAAAATATCGGACCGGAAAGAACTGTCAAACCGTTATAAATTAGATATAAAAGGTAGAAAACGCACGAAACAATAGTACATTCCATTGTTATATTCACAATGCGAAACATATTCAGCAAGTCTTTGTTTCCCGACAGGATTTTGTAAGCCACAATATAATAAGCAATTACAACCACGTTTATTATAAACAGCAGCAAATAACCCTCAAACGCATTTTGAAGCGATACATGCGGGGTAAGAAAAAGGTAAATCGGTGAAAATACAAACACCAAAAACAATGAAATGGACATAGAAATTTTCATTATAGAAAGTTCATTTTTCCATTTCTCATGATCTATTGAATCCTGAATGCAGTCTTCAATCTGTAGGCTTTCTATTTTTAATTCACTTGCATTCATTTAATGACCTCCGTATCCACATAGTACAGCGGCTGCGGAAAAACTTTCGGGTCATCGGTTAAGAAATACATTTCATCATCTTCATTTCCGACAACTGTGCGAGTAGCTATAATTTCATGTCCGTAATGCTTTGTCAAATCTTCAACATCCATTGCTTCACTGACTGTTCTTCCCAAGCATGTAAATTCCATGCGGTTTTTACTGCCGACATTTCCCATTATTATATTTCCGGCATGAAGTCCAATTCCTATATGCAGCTCCGTTTCACCTATTTCATGCCATTTCTTGTTAATTTCCTTTAATGCAACAGACATTTCTTTAGCAGCTTTAAGTGCGGTCTGACTGTAGCTGCGTTTTTTTTCACGTTCTGACATTTTCGCATTTTCTTTATTTTGGTTAATATCTCCGAAAACCGCCAGAATCGCATCACCGATAAACTTGTTAATATAACCGCCGTTGCTTTCAATAATAGAAGCCATCTGCGCAAAATATTCATTAAGTCTTGCCACAGTTTCTTTAGATGTATGATTTTCCATTAAAGACGTGAAGTTTCTTATATCAGAAAACAAAACTACGCCGTAGTACTCGGCAGCAGGAGAATTTATGCTGTGTTTCAGCACGTAATCAAGAATATCATGAGAAACATACTGCCCAAATGTGTTTTTCATTGAATTAAGTTCTATCGCAGCTCCGGAAATCCGCTGCATTGCACGGCAAACATACAAAGTAAAAAGAATTATCAGAACACTTGCCAGACCTAAGTACAAAAGCCGCTGCAAAATACCGGATGTCTGCAAATCAACTATACGCAGTTTCAATTCCGGCGGAATCACTGCGGAAACAGAAAAATACAAAACTGCATATTCCGCAATTGTCAATGCAACGGCAAAACTTGTAAGTGCCACAGAGTAACGCATTGCAATCAATGCCAAAATTACAACAGATACAAGACTTGCCCAAGTAAAAAACAAGTTTTCCGGATGTGCATTTCTGAAAATGTACATAAAATACTGACACAAAGGCAGCGACGAAACGCCCAAAACAACATTTATAATTTCCGAAGCAAAGCGAAAATCCGGATGGCGTTCCACCATTACACTTGTAATATACGATAAAAGAATAAGACCGGCTAAAATCAAATTGACAGCAAAATCCTGTAGTTGATAAGTTCCGAACGGAATTTTGAACAGAAACGGAATACCGCACAATATCATAATTGTGCATTTTATATTATTGATAAGTTTGGATGACCTGCTTGTAATTCTGGCAATTTCATCCCGATACCATTGTTTTTTATTCAAATTCTCCATAAATCCTCAATACTGTTATCTGCAAAAAACAGCTGCCCAAAACCGGACAGCCCTAATCTTCTAAATTTTAGGAATAAAAGTATCCACAATATTTTCTGAAAGCCCGATATAATTTTCCGGACGGATGGCAAGCAGCCGCTGTTTTACTTCATCGCTTACATCTAAACGTTTTGCCAATGCATGAAAGTCGTCAATTGAAACATGCTTTCCGCGTGTAACATCTTTCAGCAGCTCATAAGGTTTTTCCACACCCTCAAAGCGCAAAATATTCTGATACGCTTCCGCAATAACTTCCGGTGTGTTCTGCAGCACTGAAAGAAGTTTTTCCGTATCTACAGAAATTTTGCTCATTCCTTTCATGATTGATGAATATGCAATAATCGAATGCGCAAATGCAACGCCGATATTTCGCTGGACAGTGCTGTCTGTCAAATCACGTTGCAATCTCGCAATCGGAAGTTTATTTCCAAAGAACGAAAACATTGCATTGGCAATACCGAGATTTCCCTCACCGTTTTCAAAATCAATCGGATTTACCTTGTGCGGCATTGCAGATGAACCGATTTCACCTTTTACAGCGCGCTGTTTTATCCAGCCGTCGGAAATATAACGCCATATATCCTGACAAAAATCTATAAGAATCGTGTTAATGCGTTTCATGCTGTCAAAAACTCTGGCAAAACTGTCATGTGGCTCAATCTGCGTTGTTACCGGGTTGTAACGCAATTTCAGCATAAGCCCCTGCAAATAGCCGGAAGTTTTGCTGACAGAACTTTTATTGAACTGCTCCATAAGGCTGCGTGAAAACGAAACCCAGTCCGCATTAGGAAAAACACAATGATGTGCATTAAAACCACCGGTTGCGCCGTTGAGCTTTGTCAATATATCGATACTGCACAATGATTTTATTTCTTCCTTTAATCTGGAAACAAAAACAAGCATTTCTTTTCCGAACGTTACCGGAGTTGCAGGCTGACCGTGAGTCCGTGCAAGCATAGGTGCGGCTTTATGTTCAAATGCAAGTTGGTAAATAGAAGAATAAAGCATTTCCAGATGTGGCAAAATTACTTCATTAACACCGTCGCGAATCATCATCCCTAATGAAATATTGTTAATATCTTCGCTTGTTAATGAAAAATGAACCATTTCCAGCACATCGGCAAGGCTTGTATCTTTAAGTTTTCGCTTAATAAAATATTCAACGGCTTTTACATCATGATTCGTTGCCGGGATTCCGTCCAATCCGGCAGTTTCAATCTTTTTTACTGTAAGAGCATCTTCTTCCGTAATGTCATATACATCATCAAGAAGTTTTTCTTCATCCGCAGTAAACTTGCGCAGCCCGATAATGCCGGTATGCGACAAATGCTTTAAATAGGTAATTTCTGTTTTTATTCTATATTTAATCAGTGCCATTTCACTGAAATAATCTGCTAATTCCACTGTTTTTTTCTCGTATCTTCCGTCTACCGGAGATATTGAACGAATGCTCATACATGCCCCTAATTTCGCTTAAAATTTTGAATAAATATTTTTAACGTAGTTTGAAATAAATAGCAAGCATCCGTTTGTTTTTTATACCTTCTTGACATTTGCCGAAAGCTGTTCTAACGTTCTTTCATTTATTTAGGAGGGACTATGAAACTTCACTTTTTGCCTCTGCTTTTAATATTGACAGTGTGGTCATGTCAGTCGGCACCGCAGGCGATTAACGAACATTCTCAGCAAAACAAAAAAACTGCCCGTGCAAATAAGATTTTGAGTAAACAAAAAAAGTTCTCGCCTACCGAGCTGAATAAAGAAACAGGCTATCAGGAACTTGAAAACGGCAATATAGTTTTTGTTTTTTCACCGGAATTGTACGGTCTTTCAGGTAAAATGAAAGTCTTTGTGGAAGGTTCATTCAACGGTTGGCTAAAAGGCATGGATAATAAATGGATGCTCTCACCGATTAAAAATGATTCACTGCAAATTCTTGAACTTCCTTACAGCGATGTTGCTGCACCGGGCAACTGTGGTTTCCCGGAGTTTCGCTTCTACATAATTCACGAAGAAAATTTGAAAGTCGAAGAGCTTAGTTCACAAACAAATTGTGCTGGTTTCAGATCCGGATCAAACACTGTTCTGCTGCGTATACAGGACAATCCGGATGAAGTTGTATCTGCACAAAAAGCAATGCAGACAAAAAAACCGCTTGCAGATTTCAACATACGTAATCCGAAACATGCGGCTGCACTTTCCAATGTTCGTCAGGTTCCGGGTACAAAAATGTTATGGCGCGGTTATCACCCTTATAAAATTTCCCGGTCAAACCTAGACACAGAACGAACTCGTATTGAACTGGTAAAAAAGTTGTTAAAAGCAAACAACATAAAGTCAATAATTTGTTTGTCCGGAGCAGAATCTCCTAATAAGCGTGAAAACATTTGCGAATATCAGCAGGAAATTATAAATGCTGGTCACCAGTTGTATCTGGATTCTTCTTATAATATTGTTTATTACTGTTCCGATTCCGAAGAATTTTCCGAGACGATTGCCAAAATCATTCATTTTATAAATAAATGTCCGGCACCGTTCTACGTTCACTGTCGATTGGGAAGTGACAGAACAGGAGTTGTTTCCGCTGTTTTAGCTGCACTGTGCGGTGCCGATTGGCTTGAAATTGTCAAAGATTACCAAAAGACAAATGAAATGGGCATTGGTGAATACAGAAGTCATAGACTTTTGCAGTATTCTTTTGAAAAAATGCTGAATCAAGATATTAACTCAATTGAAAATCTTCAAAAAGAAGTGACTGCGCATTTTGTCAATTCCGGTTACCTTGCTGATGAAGAAATCGAACTTGCAGTAAAAAAACTCCGCGGCAAGGATTAGCAATGGGGAAAACGGGTCATGCGGATCTTCCGCTGCATTATGGAAATGTTCCTGTTTGGCTGTCGCAGCGCATGAAAGAACTCGGAACTCTTATCGTAGAATCTCTTGTTTACAACTTCGGCAAGAAAGAAGTTCTGCGGCGATTAAGCGATCCGCTTTGGTTTCAGTCGCTCGGTGCAGTACTTGGTATGGATTGGCATTCATCAGGAATTACGACAAGCGTGATGGGCGCATTGAAGCGCGGCGTTAATCCGCTTTTTAAAGAATTAGGAATATATTTCTGCGGCGGACGCGGCAAATATTCGCTGAAAACACCTGATGAACTTATCGATTTCGGTATGCGAACCGGGCAAAACGGCGACAAACTGGCACAAACAAGCCGCCTTTGTGCTAAAGTCGACAACACCGCTGTTCAGGACGGCTTCCAATTATACATGCACAATTTTATAATTACCGATGAAGGCGACTGGGCTGTAGTGCAGCAGGGAATGAATACTCAAACAAGAACTGCACGTCGTTATCATTGGTTCTCTGGTGATTTGCAGGCATATACGGAAACTCCGCATTCCGGTGTTGTCGGGCGAAATATGGGACAAATTTTAAACCTTACCGACATTCAAGCACGTTCCGCAAAATCTGCTGTAATGGAACTGACAAAGGAAAATCCGGATAAAGTCGTTGCTGAATATAAATCAATTGTTTTGCCGGATCATCACGAAGTAATGGCAAGAGATGTTGATTTAAAGCGTCTTGCAGCAGTATTAGCTACAGCTTATGAAACACAGCCGGCAGATTTTGACAGTCTTTTGCTGACTAAAGGGCTTGGTCCGCGTACAATTCAGTCACTGACGCTTATAAGTGAAGTCGTTTACGGAACACCGTCAAGATTTTCCGACCCGGCGAGATTTTCATTTGCTCACGGAGGAAAAGACGGTCATCCATTTCCAGTTCCGCTGAAAATATACGACCAATCAATTCATGTTCTAAGAGACTGCATTCGCAGTTCACGGCTTGGCAATAATGATAAGAATGAATGTCTTCGCAGACTTCACAAAACTGCATTGGAAATAGAAGCTAACTGCCAGCCGGAAGTCGATTTTGATGCCGCCATTGCATACGAAAAAGCGCATTCAAAAGAATGGGGCGGACGTACTGTAGCTGATTGAAATGACGGTTTGAATTTTTAATTGGGGACAGACTCTAATTCCGAAATGGAATATAGGTCTGTCCCTTTAGCATTTAACATGTCATTCTATGTTTAACATGGGAATTTGTGGCGACTGGTGTCAGACCTATATGTCAAAATAGTATATCAACCAGTTTTTTAGCTTGTTTCAGTATCTGTTTGGTTTTATTTATTCAATACTAGGGACAGACCTTAATCCCAAAACAGTATACAGACACGTCCATTTGTATTTTTCCATATTCAACCGCTTTACTTGTATTCCAAACTAGAATCAGGGTCTGTCTCCGGTAAAAGCAATTCTGCAAAAAAAATCTGCCTGTATTTCTACAGACAGATAACAAAGGAGATTAAAAGTAATGACATTATCAATAAACATAATTTATCATTCTATATCAAGTTTTTATTGACAGTTTTTTTTTTTTTTTTACAAACAAATAATTATTTATAATAGGAGGTCATTTTTATGACAAAAAAGTTTTTAAGCAGCTGTACTGCTGCCGGCGTAGAATGTGGATTAATAGGTAAATGGGAACATAGTGAAACAATCGACGGAATCATCGTAAAAACTACTTTTGAATTCACAAGTGATGATAAAATTATACGTACTAGAGAAGGAAAAGAAAAAGATAGTGAGGGCATTGAAATAACTACAAGTGGCAACAAAGAATTCACTATTAAATCTGTAAGTGAGCATACAATCAAAATGACTGATAATAAGGGTGGCTTAAAATACAGAAATCTTACCTGTGATTCCGTTGAATTTGCTGATGAAAATAATGATAATTGGGCAAAATTCACTAAGGTTTATTAATTAACCTTATTCCACTCAAAAAACTGTAATGTTTACGCATTGCAGTTTTTTTATGTAACGCCGGTAGTTTATAACACTGGGGACAGACCCTAATTCCGGAATGGAATATAGGTCTGACACCATACAAGCCTCTTGTCATCTTTGGGTTTCTATTCTCAATTGTCATTATCGGGCTTGACCCGATAATCTTATTGCAAGTAATGCAACAGATTCCTGTGTCGTCACTGCACAGGAATGACAGGTAATACTAGGGACAGACCCTAATTCCAAAACAGTATACAGACCTGTCCCTTTGTATTTTTCCATATCCAACCGCTTTATTTGTATCCCAAATTAGAATCAGGGTCTGTCCCTAGTAAAAAGAATTTGTCTACCTAATTAATATCTGTTTTTTTAACTTTTCACCATTTTTCCATTGATACATAAACAAAACAGCATAATCTTGTCCAAATCCAAAATTTTCATCAAATGGATTAACTTTGAAAACATCGTAATCAGAATATGCAAAGTCCAAACGAGCATTAGTAATACCACCGTTCTTTTCCAATGCCTTACGATGTGCATCTTTATCGTAGTAATGTTTATACCATTCGGGGAAGCCGCCTTTTTTGCCACTGCTAATAAAATCAAAGCGTAGAAGTTCATAAACAATTTTGCCCTGCACATCTTCTGCGTCTTTAGCAAAATCGGCAAGAAATTCAAACCAAAAACTTTCTCTGCGCGGCATATCAAAAACGCAGTGAGTTCTTGCGTTTTTTGCAAATTCGGAAAAGAAATTCCAAAAGCCACAAATTTTTCCAAGATATTTCATTGTCTTAGAAAAAATTCCGCTATTCCAATATGTATCTACAAGAATTTCAACATCTTTTAAAAACATCATATCCTCATAAGGCATATACGGCGTAGAAAGAGTTTCATAAGGTGGATTTTCCATCCACTTCCAGCCGTTTTGAACGGAATATTGCTCCATTTGAGTTCCATGGAGAACTTTTAAGAATCCAAGCTGAAGCGCATCGGGTTTTAATGCCATTGCGAAATCAAAGGATTTTCCAAAACTTTCCAAATCTTCAAAAGGAAGCCCTGCAATTAAATCAAGATGACTGTGAATAGTACTCGGAAGCCGCTTTATATTTTCGGCAAGCTTTTCCGTTCCTACAGAACGCCCAACTGCTGCCAATGTTTTTTTATTGCTGCTTTGCACACCAATTTCAAACTGCATTACGCCGGACGGAACATTCTGCAGAAAAGCCAACGCATCTTCATCAAGAAATTCTGCTTCTATCTCAAAATGAAACATAGTTTTTTTGTTGTGATGTTCCAAAATGTATTTCCAAATCGCAATATAACGCTGACTGTTTAAGTTATAAGTTCTGTCTACAAACTTAACCAGCCGAACTTCTGCATCTAAAAACCTCTGCAAATCGATAAAAACACGTTCCAAAGGCATAAAACGCACACGCCTATCCATAGAAGACATGCAGTAGGAGCAACTGAAAGGACATCCGCGGCTTGACTCATAGTAATAAATACGATTATCAGGATCGGTTATCTGCGGATATGCAAAAGGCAATATGGATAGATCATCGATTAATTCACGTTCACCTGTAAAAATAGTGCAGCTATCGGTTTTGATGTAAAGTCCGGCAATCGTTTTCAAACTTTGCAGAAAATCATCCGCATTAAATTGTGTATTTGCAACATCGGAAGCATTATTTACTGGGCAAAATTTTTTTTCATAAGCAGAAGCAATTTCTTTTACTGTCTGTTCACCCTCACCACGAATTACAAAATCAAGCGGAATAAGTTTATTAAGATAGCCCTCCGCATAAAAACTGACTTCCGGTCCGCCTGCACCAACTGCACAGTTCGGCATAATTTTTTTTATATCGCAAATTAGCTTCTGGATAATTTCCGCATTCCAGATATACACAGAAAACAGAATGACATCGGGCTTTTCATCCGCAATTCCTCTTAGTATTTCCTGAATATTTTGATTTATCGTCCACTCCTTCCAATTAACCAAATCGGTTTTATTTACATAATGAGAAATAGAACGAACTGCCAGATTTGTGTGGTTGTAGCAGGCATTAACTGCTACAAGAAGTATTTTTGACATAAAGCACCAATTCTTTCGATGTAAATTTTAGTTCATTATATTCGTGTTCGTCTGATTTTTCAACTTTCTGAGATGAACTGCAAACTCTTTATGTCAAGCATGCGGACTAAGGGACAGACCCTAATTCCAAAATAGCATACAGACCTGTCCCTTTGCGTATTTCCACATCCGACCTACTTTACTCGTATTCCAAACTAGAATTAGGGTCTGTCCCTTAGTGTTTAACGCGTCATTCTCGTGCTTAACATGGGTATCTGCACTGTTTTCTGTGTTGCTGCAAGTGTCAGACCTATATACTAAAATAGTATAATAACCATTTCTTCGCTTATTTTGGTATACGTTTAGCTGCTGTTATGAAGAAAAAACTACAAATATTCAGCGTATTTTTCTATAAAATGAGTTTTATTTCGGTGATTGAGCAAGTCAAAACTGCCATATATAGCTTTGACTAGCTCAATAATCGCTATGCTTCATACTTTTTGAATAGCTTCTCGCAGGTGAACTATCTGCAAATTTATTTCAAATGCAGCTTTTAGCCTCTTATTTCCGTTCTTCACGA
>JBNMHA010000013.1:0-30593 GCA_050872545.1 Spirochaetales bacterium
AAACGGTTCTTCAAGAGCCTGCGAGTGACAAGCTGCAATAGTCTTGAACGTATGTGAAAGCATGGGACTTAAGTCTCAGCTTGAGAACCTAGCCTTATAGGCTAAGTGCAAACCACCCGTTTGACGGGTGGTTTGTGATTTATAATTTAATCTTCAGGTAAATCCAAAAGTGATGTTATAATTTCTGTTTTATTAACTGATACCAGCAGAACGGCTTTCTTTTTCTTTTGCAAAGTTGTCAGTGTTTGGTATTTTACATTGCGAATATTTTTCTCATTATTTTTATGTAGATGACCGGAAACTACATATTTTACATCGTACTTATCATTAATATCAAAGAAGTAATATTCATCTTCGGCATTAGTCATTGATACAAATTCCTGCACCGTGCTTGTTACAAAGTTATAATGAGTAAAAATAATCAATTGTTTGTCGTGCGATAATTCATTTTCATACCATTCTTTTTGTTTTTTACCGAATGTTCCTGTGGATGTATCAAGAAAAATAAATTTTGTGTTGCCTATTTCAAACGAGTAGGTAAACTTGCCTAAAAGTTTGCCGAACATTTTGCTGCCATTGTGGTAAACGTCATGATTTCCTAAAACAGGATAGAAAATTCCGTTATAATTTTTCATATCGTCTAAAAACATATTAAATTGCTTTTCTAATCCGCTTTGCGAAATATCTCCATTTACAATAAGAAATTCGGCATTGTATTCTTGGCGGAGTTTATCCAGTTTTTCACCGAATTGAGGATTTTCATTGTAGTAATGCACATCGGAAACAACAAGAAATGAAAAATTTTCTGTATCTTTTATTTCCGGCGCGGAATGATCAGAGTAATTTTTGTTATTTTCAAAACGGCTGTCTGCGGTGTCTGTACCTGCAATAGCCGACACATCTAAGTATTCGCAACCGAGCATGAACAGTAGAAGGATAATAATCGATAATTTATTAATGAATGAAAAGATGTTCATAAGTTCCACCAAAAGCGATCCAGAATTGGTTAGGATACCCGGCTAAAGCTCCAGAGCCTACAAAGCCTATACCTGCATTTATTTCCAAATTCCAATTTTTTTGTCTATTTGGGAAAATACGATTTAACATTTCAATTTGGAAATTGCTTATTGAATTTAAATCGTTGTCGAATAAGTTGGATATTTTAAACCCGAAATTGTAGACGCGTATAGGAGTAAAGTATGTTTCTAATTTCATGATTGGAGCCATACGCAGTGCTATATCTTTATTTGATGTATCAATTTCTTCAATATTATAATCAATAAATTTGATATTCCCGCCACCACCGATGATTAAAGTGAAAAAATCTTTTACTGGTACTTGTACTTGAAATGTAGAAAAAAGATTGTGTTCCATAACTTTGTATTTGCTGTAGTTCCAAATAGTATAGCCCTGACAGGCAGAAAAAAATTTATGTATGAAAAAGTTATTTCTTATACTGAAGCGATCAATTATTCTTTCATCATTGAAGAACGCAATTTTTATTTCTGGTGCAATTATTTTTGATAATTTTATTCTTGCATAATTGGTAAGCAGTATTCCATCCGAGATACCGATGTTTGTTTTCAAAGTTACTGTTGAAGTTACACTGAAAGAGGTTGGTGCCCATAAGTAAGGTGATATACCAAGTTCTAATTGTTTTGAGAAAGCATTTACTCCAATGAAAATAAATAAAATTATAATCTTGTATTTACTCATTTAATTTTGGTTCTCCGCCAAATATTTTATAACCTTTTTTATATCTTCCCAAGTTTCTCGCTTTGTTGTAGAGCCGGGATAATCATTGCGAAGAATGTATGATGGGTGATAGGTTGGGATAACCGGAATACCTTTGTAGTAATTGAGTGTTCCGCGCATTTTTGTTATTCCAGTTTCTGTATTTAATAAAAATTTAGTAGCTGGATTTCCAAGTGTGACAATTATTTTCGGATGAATTATATTGATTTGCTCCAATAGAATCCAAGAACATGCACTGACTTCATCTTTTTCCGGTGGGCGGTCACGGAAACCTTTTAGATCAATTGTTGGGCGGCATTTGACAACATTTCCTATGTAAACCTGACTGCGCGAGATTTTCATTCCTTTTTCAATTATTGCAGTTAATAATTCGCCTGCAGGACCAACAAATGGTCTCCCTTGCAAATCTTCCTGTTTGCCCGGTCCTTCACCTATAAACATAACTGGAGCATCTGGATTACCTTCACCAAACACAAAGCGATTCCTGCATTTTCCCAGTTTACACTTTGTGCAGTCTTTTGTACTGTCGTATAGATTGTTTAGTAATTTTTCTTTTTCATTGATATTCATAATTAACCTCAAAGAAAATAAAAAAGGCTTCCAATATAGGAAGCCGCTATTTTGCTAATTGTTTTATTTATCTGCAGGAATAACATTTGCAATTACTTCATCTGCATGGTCTAAAACTTTAAACTTTTTAGTATCAAGAACTAAGTCCTTTACAAAGAAAGATTGATTAATATCCAAATTAGATACATCAACGCTTATATTTTCCACTAAATTTTCAGGTAAACATTCTACTTTAACTGTATTCTTGATAGTTTCAAAAACTCCAAATTTCTTTAATCCGATAGGAGAACCTGTGCAAACTAAAGGAATGAAAACATGAACCGGTTTACCTTTTTTCAATTCATAAAAATCAACGTGCAGGAAATCACCTTTCAAATGATCTTTATCATAATCTTTTATTAAAGCTTGATATATTTTGCTTCCCTCAAGGTTTATATCAATAACAGTTGCTCTTGATACTTTAGATGTAATTCTTTCAAAAGCATCTTTCTTTATTAAAATATTAACGTTTTCACCTTGACCATAAATATTAGCAGGAATGAAACCTTCTTTTCTATATTTTTTGGAAGCCTCTTTTTTTAATAAATCTCTTTTTTTAGCTTCAAGTACAAAATTTGACATATTGTGAAACTCTCCTTAGTCATTTTTCATATTAATAGAGAACTGGGTCGGCAGGATTCGAACCTGCGGAATGCCAGTACCAAAAACTGGTGGCTTACCACTTGCCGACGACCCAAGATTTTTTTGAAACAGATAAGATCTTTTTATGACCGCGTTTCAAATGTGGTTAGCTTATATCCTTTTTTTTCTAAGATTTCAATACTTTTCTGCATTTTTTCGAAAGAATCGAAAAAACCAAGCATTGTTGAGCCTGAACCCGACATTAAAGCTCCGTCGGCACCGCTGTTTAAAATATCGCTCTTGGTTAAAGCGAGTTTTTCATATCTTGCGAAAATGCTTTGTTCAAATTTATTATATAGGTTGTTGATGAAAAGGGCGTAATTGCCTGTTTTTATCGCTTCAACAATCATTTTCTGTCTTACTTGATTTTCGTATGAATTTGAAATTAAACCGTCTTCATCGAGACATTTATATGCAAATGGTGTTGATACGTGAATTTCAGGAAATATCATTAAGGAATAAAATTTAATTTTAGAGTTGATATTTCTGGTAATTTCTCCGACTCCGGTGACTTTTTGCACTTTGCCATTAATGAAATATGGAACATCGGAACCGATTGACATTGCGATTTCTTTCAATTTTTTTGATGAAAAACCGGTTTTGCATAATTTGTTCAATACTTTTAATGTTTGAGCTGCATCTGATGAACCGCCGCCTAATCCTCCGCCTAATGGAATATTTTTTTTAACTTCTATTTCAATTCCTATTTTTTTTATTTTGCTGTGTTTGAAAAATGCTTCGTATGCTTTGCGAATTAAATTTTCTTCGGAGTCGATAATCGAGCTTGAATCTTTGATGATACATTCCTGCCGCGGTATTATTTTGCAGATTAGTTCATCGGTAAGGTCAGTTTCAAAAAAAATACTCTCGATTCGATGAAAATTGTTTTTGTATTTTTTTGTTATATCAAGAAATACATTTATTTTTGCCGGACAGAATACTGTCATTGTTTTATCCTAACTTATAGTTTTTTTTATTTCTATATCAACTTTTGAAATTGTTAAGCCGGTGAAACTTTCGATTTTTTCTTTAATAATATTGCGCAATTTCAACAAAATGTCAGGCGTGGTTTTTTGATAATCAGCAGCTACATATAATTTCATTGAATAACGTAGGTTGTCTTCATGAATCAGTTTGTTTTTTAATAGCTTTATATCGGGAGAATATTCTTCAATGCAAAAAATTATCATCTGATTTAACGCTTCAGGTGAAATTTGAATTTTTCCTTCTTCATTAAAATTTGGTCTCACTATTGTCTTTTCTATGATTTTTTCTTTACCTTTTTCTTTTTTGAATAAATGAATTGCGTTTAAAACAAGTGTGGGGTATTTCTTTTTTACTTCAATAACCGGAATCGGAATAACATGTTTGCCTTCTTTTATTCTGCTTTTTTGCGCTAATTGAATTTCTTCTTTTGTTGCGATGTCTTCTATTCTTATTACTTTGTATTTTTTTGGGAGATGAAGGCGTTCAATAATTTTTTTTAACATATTTTCACTTGTGCATAAAATTAAAAGTGAGTTGAAATGCTCTTTTTGAAGAGCTTTTCGGACTTCACGTGCGTGTTTTGTTTCGGTAAATATTGCCCTTTTTATTGCACTTACGTGAAATTTTTCTTCTTTGGCAGAATATCCTGCAAGTATTTTTTGATCTTTAAGCAAAAGTCCATCGTCGATGACATAATGAATGTTATATTTATCTGCAAGTAGAAAAGCTCTGAAACTTTTTCCTGTACCGGGAGCTCCGACTAGACCATAAATTTTTTTAGGAAGAACACTCCAAAATAAACTTTTAAAATTAAAAGCCATTTAATCCTCCGATTTATTTTGCTTAAATTATAATCAGCAGAAAAGTTATAAAGTTTTATTTATTAATGAGCAAGTTTTTTTCTGAATTAAGTATTTATTTATAAGGTATAGACTAATTTCATCAAAAATTGTATTTTACGTTTCATGAGAAAGAGAATATTTTTATTTTTTATCAGCATAATATTTATTTCAGCTTGTTCTTCGGAAGAGGATAAAGAAAAGAGTGGTTTCGGTGTAAAAAATATAACTCCTTACTTCAGTGAAATTGACACTGAAAGTAATGAGGTGAAATTTGAATTTCAAGCTAATTTAAATGATAATACTTATTCTCAGGATTTTTCTCAAAATTGGGAAATAGAAAAAATTTCGTTGGAAAATTACGAATTCTATTCTCAGAATTTGGATAAAGATGTTAGAAAATTGGATAATAAATCTGCAAACACTGATTTTATTCATGAAAGTAAAAATGATGATTTGAGTAAAGTTTCCGCAATCTTTTATAAGCCGGGTTATTATAAAATCAGTTATTCTATTACCGACTATGTTGATACTCAAAAAAAAGATTTAATTTTGAAAATAGGTGATGTAGAAATTCCGGAATTGTATTTTTTATTGAATGTTCCAACTGAAAATAAAGATATATCTGATGATTATATTGGACATTTTGAAATTTTGGCAAAGAACATTGATATGACAGCCGATTATATAGATATAAAATTGGCTGATTTGAGAAAATCTTGGTACAATTCAAAGATTAAAATAGATTCAATGAAACAGTTTGTAATAAACTGCGGTATATCTGTTGATACCAGAAATAAAAAAGGCGAAATTTTATCAAAAGAATTTATGGGCATTTCAGATTTTATCCAAATACAAGGTAAGGATTCGTATGCTTTTTTTAATAATGAGGAAATAAATCTGACAAATTATCCAATTGAAGTTTTGATAAAAAAACATTTTTCCGGTTCTAATGCAGAAAATATTTTTTATAGTACAAAAAATCCGCTTTATTTTTCTATTCTGAATTTTTTTAGAGAAGTGGAAGGAAAATATTTTTTTGAATCATCATACAACACTTTTGATTTACAGCATTTTCCATATAAATTTGAGAAAAACGGCAAGAATATTGTTTCTTCAAGTTTGTTTGTAGGAACTGCCGGAATTCATTTTAAAAAATCAAATTATACAGTTTGTTTTTCATCTGACGGAATTATATCGGAAGTTGTTGATTCCGATAAGAAACGACCTTACCCTACATATCCGTATGGATATTTATTTGGTCGTTTAGGTACGACAGGAAGAGTTTTTCCTGTTGGAAAATATTTCTTGAGTGAATTAAAGAAAATCGACAATTTTTATGTTTATGATATTGCGAAAAATTCTTTAGAGAGACAAGAATAATTATTCTGAAATATGGAAAAAGTAATTGAAAAAAGGTTGTAGTTTATGATGTCAAAAAAGATTGCTTACTCTCTAAATGGTGAAGGCTTCGGGCATTATGGAAGAAGCATAGGAATAATAAAGCTTTTAGCAAATTATTTTTCCGATTTCCAAATTGATGTTTATTGTTACTACAATACGTATTCTATAATTTCAAAGGATTTATCTCTTCCTGCTAATGTTTCAATTAAAAAGAATGTCGGTATGCACATGTGTTATAACAAGAGGGGAACGATAAGTTTTGCCAAGACAATTCTTTTTAGTAAATCTAATTATTCAAACTTTTTTAAGGTATTTTGTGTCAGTTTATATGCAAAATTTATTAATCCGATTGTGACTTTTTTTAATAAGAATTCACTTTTAGGTTATAACTACACTAAAAAATATATTGATGATTTTGATTTTGCTGTTGTTGACTATGAACCGTTGTTACCTAGAGTAGCAAAAATTAGAAACAAAAAATTTATTACTATAGATAGTATAAATTTATTATTGTGTGGAAAATTTTCAGGTTATGGAATGAATTTGAAAGATTGGATTTATAGACAAATTAATAAACTTCTTACTCAAATTGAAGCCCCTTTGTCAAATCCGGCAATAATAACAACAATTTATGACTATCCGCTGAAGAAAAAATATCAGAATAAAATTATTAAAGTCGGACCTTTAGTTCGCAAGGAAATATCGAATTTAGCTTCAAGTGTTGTTGCTGAAGATTTTGTCTTAGTTTATGCGAGGGGGGCTGTTAAAAAGAAATTATTGCCGGTAATAAAGCAAGTTACAGATTGCAGATTCGTTATATTTACTGATTCTTTGTCTGAAAAAGAAAAAGAGCAATATTCTTCATCACACATGGAATTTCACGATATAGATCCGATTGCTTTTCCTGATTATTTCAGACGCTGCAAGGCTATAATATCGGCATCTGGATATACATCTATATCAGAAGCTATGGTGCTTAATAAACCGTTTTTTGCTGTAAGTATAGGCGGAGTGCTTGCATTTGAGCAACGTTTAAGCTTGAATGCCCTTTGCAACAGCGGCTGCGGTGATGGTTGTACACATAGAAAATTTAATAAGAAACGTCTTACTTCATTTCTTGCTTGTTTAGGACAGTATCAGCAAAGGCTAAAAGATAAAAATTACCAAGATGATACTGCTCATGTTGCACAATTAGTTATAGATATGATTAAAAAAGAACTTAAAATATAATTTTTAAGTTCTTTCTTTTTTCTATTAAGCATACAGATCTACTTTGTTTCCGATTCCTGTATCGTTATTATTCACAACTGCTTGATTGATAACAGCAGAAAGCTGACTGGTTACATTGCTTTTTGCAACAATTGCCTGCGATATGAATTTATTTAGCTGTAAATTCATTTGTGCAATTTGGTTGTAAGTTGACATTGTTATAGAATTCATTTTATTCCTCCCAAAGTTAATCTTCGGAAGAAATAAAAAAAATAAAATATTAATCTTTTAAAATTTTAGGCATGTTGATTAAATATATAACCAAGCTTGCTAATGACAAAAATACTATTATAGAAAATAATATTGGAGCCAGAATATTGATTAAGTTTGTGAGAATGCTTATATCTTGTGATTTCATTGATAAAAATTCTTTCAGTATAAACAAAAAAAGAATAATTAATGAAAATACGCACTGACAAAATGTTTTGGTTTTTCCAAAAATACTAGCAGGCAGTGATTTTCCTTTTCTTTTGACAAATGGACGCAGAAATAAATGCATGAAACTTTCGCGTAATAAAATTAATACCAACAGTACCGGATGCATTAACCCGGTAATTGTGAAAGTAGAAAATACAATTATAAAAAATAAACAATCTGCCAGTGGATCAAGATGCTTACCTATGTCAGTTACTATATTCATTTTACGCGCTAAATATCCGTCTAATGCATCTGTGATTATTGCACAAATAAAAACTAAAAAAGAAATAAGATTTAATGCAAAGTTGAACTTAGGCTCTAAATTCCCTTTTTGAACAATTAAAAAAAGGATAAGAAAAACAAATCCAAGTGGAATCCGCAGAAAGGACAAAAAATTAGGAATGTTGAGTATTTCTGATTTTTTCATGAGGCGATTATACTAAATACATTTCTAATGTCAAAAAAAATATCTAACTTTATTCAAGGTAAAAAAAATAATTTCAGCACTCATAAAAAGATTCTAATAATTAAAAGAAAAAAGTCGAAATTTATAAAAATGTTAGTCTGTTAAATTGAGAAAAATTTAATTTATTGCTCTTGTGATTACGAGAGTGTTATAAAGAATAGCATAACTATTTTTAGAGGTTATTAAGGATGAAATTTTTGCAGAAAAGAAGCGTTCGATTAAAATGGAGACTGTTGGGGATAATTCTTCCTGTTGCACTTATTCCAATCGCTGTAATTATCTGGTTTATAAATGGTAGAGTTTCTCAATATTTAAGGGATGACAGAAAAGTTTTAAACGATACTATGATTTACCAGATAATGCGCAATATTGATAATTCATATAACGACGCGATTGCAAAAATTCCGGCGTTATTGTCTCCGACTGAAATATCTGAAAATATTTACAGAAAATCTTTTGCTAATAAAACAGAAGAGCGTGATATAGATGAGATTGTTCAGGGAAATGATAAAAATGGCAAAGGTTTGAGAAATATTGTTGATACGCTGTCATTTGAAGGAACAATTTATATTATTAACAAAAATCTTGCTTCTATAACAAATGATTCGTCATTTAAAACTTGGAGAACCGGAGCTGCAAATGAAGAGCCGGACTTTAACAATATTATTTTTAATGAACCGATGTATAAAGCTATGAATTCAAATATTTCTGTTTTTGACGGTGGTGCGAAAACGGGAAAGGCTATTTTAGGTAAATTAAAAAAAGAAACGCATAGATTGACAGATCAATATGTAACTATTATGTATCCTGTTTTAAATGAAAAGAGCAGTCCGGATCCAAAATCTTCCGATTACAATATTTATTTACTGCTACAATTTATTAATATGGGTGATAACGGAATGATTGCCCAAAAAGTTAAAGACGTAGACAGTGTTCGGCAGGGTACAATTTACGTTCTTGATTATAAAAACGATATACTTTTTTGTAATTACATAAAAGATTTTGGCGGTAAAGAAAAAGAATATGAGGATGATCCCGAATATGGAATTTTTGCGAAATACATTAACGATGATTTGAAAATTCTACAAACAGAAAGGGTTAATGAAATCTTAACTACAGATGAAGATTTAAGAGATGACGGTCGCTACCATTCTTATGTTTTTGATATAACCTATGAAAAACAAGTATACCAAACATTGATATTAGATTCCCAGTGGGACAGAATGAATTCTGGGATAAAAATAATATTTTTCTATCCTATGGAAGTAATTCACAAACAGGTAAACGGAATCATATTCCAAATTTTTGCCATTGTACTGTTCTTTGTTCTTGTAATTATTTTGTTTTCAACTATGTTCAGCAAAACATTGGTTGTTCCTATTTCAAAACTTGATTATGCAACATATAAAGTTGCACAAGGATATATTGATATTCAAATTAACACAGAATCAAAGGATGAAATTGGGTCATTATTTAAGAATTTTAAACGAATGATTCTGACTATCAACAATGTACTTGCGAATATTCAGCGTTCGTCGAATAATTTGCTTGGTTTTAAAATGACTTTTGATAAGGCTATAAATAGCTTTCAAACTAACCTTGAAGGGCAGCGACAGTTAATCGGGCAAAGTACAAATGAGTTTGATAATTTAAATTTTTCAATTAAAGATGTTTCTAACAGTGTTCACGATTCATTGACTTACATGAAAAAATCTCAGAACCAAGTAGATTTAACAAATCAAGTAATCAATGAAATGGTTGATGAGATAAAAGAAACGGAAAAAATAAGTAACCAAATTAACGATTTTACAGAATTAATTAACGGAATTGCAGAACAAACACGATTGCTTTCATTAAATGCAGCTATAGAAGCCAGCCGAGCGGGGAGTGCCGGAAAAGGGTTTAATGTTGTTGCCGGTGAAATCAGAAAACTTGCAATTCAGTCAAAACAAGCTGCGGATGAAATCGGAAACTTGATTAAAATGAATGAGAAAAGAATTAAATCAAGTATAAATAAGACTGAAGAAGTATTTGATGCACTTAAAAATATTAATACTAACTTCCAAAATTTAAACAATACAATTATTTTAATAAATCATTCATCAGAAGAAGCTGCTAAACGAGGTCTGGAAATTATGCAGGTAATAAATGAAGTTTCTGACAGTTCTGGGAAAAACAGTTCTTATATCGAGGAAATTTCAAAAACAAGAGACCAGCTTTCATCTGAAGTTTCAAAAATGCGTGATTTGATTTTAGCATTCAGAGTTGAGAGCGACACCATTGAAATTATTAACGATACAAGCATTGATGAAAAAGCTGTGGCTGAAAAAGTTGAAAAAATAAAAGAACGCAAACGCTTGAGAAAAGAGCGCAAAGAAATGAAAAAACATGATAAGCAAATGAAGAATCTTCAAAAAACAACAGTGACAACATCTGATGAAATTTCAGGTTATAAAGAAAAGAAAAGCGGCTTTATTGAACGATTAAAAGAAAAAGCCTTTTTTATGAAAAAATCAGCAAAAAAAGGTGATGTAAAGGTAACTATTCCGCAGACTGTGGCAAAAGAGCGTTTTGAGAATGAAATTCTTGCGAAAATAACAGACCAAGAAGAGGTTGGTGCTGTATTTTCCATGTATGTTTATGATGAGTTTGCTGAAAATTACCAAATAAAATCCGGCATTACTGAAGACGAAAAAACAATGCTGAAGAAAATTCTTGCTAAGATAGATTTTAAATAAGGATTTTTAATGAAAGCTTTGTTTTTAGGCGAAGTAGTAGGCATTCCGATTGTCAGAGCCTTGAAGAAAAAGATAAGAATGATTAAATCTTATTATGAGGCTGATTTTATTTTCTGCAATGCCGACGGTGCTTCTGATGGCTATGGAGTACTTGCGGAAACTGCATCGGAACTTTTGAATTCAGGATTTGATTGTCTTACTAGCGGTGATTTAATTTATAATAAGCGAAATATAAAAGATTTTATCGGTTACAATGCGCTATTGCGTCCTTATAATCTTCCGCCTTCATCTCCGGGACGTGGGTATAAAATATTCACTCTTTCTTCTGGAAAAAAGTTGGCAATTGTTTCTTTGCTTGGCAGAAATAATTTCAATAAGATTTTTGCCGGTGACCCATACCATATAGAAGAAACTTTGTTAAGTCATTTAGCTAAAGATAATATCAGTTCGATAGTTATTGATTTCCACGGAGGAACAACGAGTGAAATTCAATCGCTGCAATGGCTTTTAGCCGGTAAAGTCAGTGCTGTATTAGGCACTCATGCCAGAGTTCTTACTGCGGATTCAAGAATTCTAAATTCTCATACAGCAGTTATAACTGGACTTGGAATTTGCGGAAGTTCCTACAGTATTGCCGGCTTTGCACCGGATGTTGAAATATTAAAAATAAAATCCGGACGGTTTTCGTATTCTAAAATAGACAAAGACAATATTGTAATTCAGGGTGTACTTTTGGATATTGATGAAACTATGGGAAAAGCAAAATCAATTGTATCGATAAACAAAGCTTTAAGCGAGTTTAATTAGTCATCTAAAAAAAAGAAAGCAGCAAAACGAGAATAGACGGTAGAATCTTCCGGATTGAACATATTAGCTTGTAGTAAATAAACTTCTTTTTTTATGAAAGTCTTTCTTTTGTTTGACCAAACATTTCTTGTATCTCCAGCAGTTTTCCCAATGTTTACCATAAGAACCGCATCGTATTGCATTTTCCCGGCAGCCCACATAATTTCATCTTGTCCGGCATTTTTTGCAATAGATTTTGCAATTTCAGAATTCTTTTTTTTCAATGTTTTTATTGTAATAATTTCAAAGCCAGATTTTTTTGCAGTATCGACAAAAACATCGGGAATTAATGTATCAAGTATTTTCTTATCGTACTCGGAAGTATTTACCAAATACGGAGGATAAAGGAAAATTTCAACACCACGCGGCATTATTTTCTGAATCTTTTTCACAATTTCTTCAACTACTATCCGGGATTCAAAAACTGCCAGCGGAACTGTTTGGCTGTAAGACAAATTCGGCAAAAAAGTTAGTAACATAAGAAGCAAAATTCGTTTTAAATGATGCATATTTTATTTTTCCTTTTGCATTACCTGCCGTATCTTTATTATTTTGCATAAGTACTATATATTGCTTTTTTAATTAAAAAAAGGTTTATTACATACTTTATTAAAATGGAGTTTCTAAATTGAAAAGAGCGTTGTTTTTTGTATTTGTATTTTCGTGTGTTACTGCGTATTCTCAACAGGTTGAAAATGGTAAATGCTTGTTTTTTGATGATTTTGAGAATTTGGAAAATTGGATTTATATTAAGCAGCCGCTTGTAAAAAATGAAACAAAATACTCTATTGTACGTCAGGGCGAAAAAACAGCGTTAAAATGTGAATCAAACAATTCTGCATCATCTTTGAAATCAAAATATAATTTCAATGTTTATGAATACCCGATTGTCAGATGGCGTTGGAAGACAGATCAATTGTTATTGACCGGAGATATTCGGAAAAAGAAAACAGAAGATGCTACATTAAGAATATATGTAAATTTCAGCTACAATAAGGAAACAGCCGATGCAGGTTATAAATTCAGATATAACTTTGTTAAAAATACGTATGGCCTGGAAATTCCACAGTTTAGTTTAGTTTATGTCATTGAATCGAGAGAGCAGGAAGAAGAGATTTACGACAGTCCGTTTGACCCGGGAAATTCAAAGATTATAATAAAGCGCAGCGGAAAAAAAGATGAAAGAAAGTGGTTTGAAGAAGAAATAAATATTTTGGATGATTACAGAAGAGCTTTTGGAAAAGAACCTCAAAAAGATGCTTATATCGGCATAATGTGCGATACGGACAATACAAAAGAATCAACTACATCATTTCTTGATTACATTGGAGTGTATGCGGAATGAACAGAAATGAATTGAAAAAAAATCATATAAATGTTAATTGTTAGCGTTTTTTAAGGGCATTTTGTTTCATTAATAAACATGTGTAATCCATTTACGGATTAATAATTTTAATTACTCTATTTGGCATAGGTATTCCATGAAGAAAAACAGAAAAATCAGTTTTATAATAATTATGTTGCTTTGTTCTATTATTTCAATATATCCGCTTACAGAATATAATGATTACTTAGATTCCGGATTGGTAGAAAAAAACGGTACATTCGGATTAAATCCTTATTTAACTCCAAGCTTTATATCCGGTTTTATCAGTTCTGCGACAGATAATTATTTTGAAATCGGTGCACGTTTGAAGGTTCATTATTCTCCTGAAGAATTAAAAGGTTTTTTCTTTAATGGAGAAATGATTATGAGCAATGTTGCGGTACGTAAAACCGGCGGTGATGCGGCAGATTGGTGGAATGGTACTATTCCTTGGTGGGGAGAGACGAACTTCGGTTTTGAAAGCCGCTGGTTTGATTTTAAGCTTGGTTACCAAAATATGGTTTCTTCTACCGGAATTTACAACAATTTGATGCTTGATGATTATTCCGGTGCTTTTCTCGGTTATAAATCTAATTTGGCTATAACAAAGTTTTTTGATTTTCAGGTAATAATGAATTTTGTTCGTATTCATCAAGGTCCTTGGTATACAGGTGATGCCAGTTATGAATGGGATTATATATATGATTCTATAAAAGAACACCGTGATGAATACAGTTCTATTGATACAAAATATGCAGCAAAGTATGGAAAAACTTTATACATGCACAAAATTAACATCCGTCCGGCTCCTTGGATTCGTTTCGGACTTCAGGAAACTGTTTATTTCTTAGGTGAAAATTTCAATCCATATTTTATAAATCCTTTTTTCCTGTATTTTGCAACAGGTATGATTGCCGGAGAACTTGAAGATAAAGCCGGCAGTTCAAGCAATGTAGGTGCAAATGATATAAAAATCGGACTTGATTTCAACGTCGGTTTTGACGGCTGGAGAGTCTTCGGTGAACTGATGATAGATGATGCAAACGGTGAATATTTGAAATTTCAGCAGCCGGATCACCCGGACAGAATTGCGTTTATGTTAGGCGGAGAACTTCGCGGTTATTTGTTTGATAAATATCTTCCGCTGCCACGAAAAGTAAGCAACATAATTAAAAATTTATATATAAATTTTGAAATGGCGACAGTTTCACGCTATTGTTTTTCAAGAGAGGATACTTACAATTATGAATATGTAAGAGAAGAATATCCGTACAAGTATTACCCAGCAAATTATGCTTTGGTAAAAAAAGAGGACGGATCTTTGAAATATCCTGATTACATTGAATACACAGAAGAAATGAGCCGCAGAATAAATCGCATCGGTAATTTTATAGGTTATAAATATGGTTCCAACTCAGATAGTTTTGATATTGCGATAGGCTGGCGAAACGATTTGTACAATGTTAAAGATTCAAGAGCTGATTATATAACAGACAGATACTATGAATCATTAAAAGAAAATAAAAAGCCGGACAGACTTTTTAAAATGCAGTTTCATTACCAACATTATCGTTTGGGAACAGACAGAGACGTGGTGCTGCCGTTTTATATGAATGAACATTTTTACTACAAACTTAATCTTTACGATGAAAACGGAAATCCTCTTACTGGAGACGCTGCAAAGGGCGGTACCGATTTAAGAACCGGTTTTATTGATAAAGTTCTGCTTGCCGGTGATATATTGGACTTTAATATTTATGCGGATTTGTTTCACTTCAATCGCGGAATTTTAGGTTTGGAAATGAAACATGCTTTCATGTGGAAGACAACACTTCCTAATACAAGCGAATCCCAGACAGAATTTACTTATAAATTTGATATTGGCATTATTCTTGGATTCTAAAAAGTGCAGCCGGTTTTGCTTATGGGTGATTTCACTCTGGATCTTGTTTACAATGGTGATATTTTTCAGCCGTCAGCAGGTGGTTCTGTATTTAATGTAGCTTCTCTTTTGCGAAAAAATAATATTGAAGTTTGTTTTATTTCGCGTGTCGGTAATGATTTGCCCGGTAAAATTTTACTTAAACAGTTAATCAAATTAGGTATATCGAAAGATGCGGTAATGCAGGATAACGATTTTCGCACATCGGCAGCTTTTTCGGAATATGATTCGGAAGGCAAGGCGCATTATTCTTTTTACAAGGACAGAAAAGATTTTATTCTTCCTGATGAAAAATTGTGGAACAAAAAATTTTCACTGTTTCATATAGGTTCTTCTTTTGCATTTTCACAAGCGTCTTTTCCGGCGGTTATGAAAGTCTGTGACTTAATGGTGAAAAACAAAGTTCCGATTACTTATGATATTAATTTAAGAAAAACTCCGACAGAGGCGGAAAAAGAGCGAATATTTGCATTAATGAATAAAGCGCAAGTAATAAAAGGTTCTGATGAAGATTTTAATTTTTTGTACGGAACGTCGGAAAAGAAAATTATAATGAACAAAATATTGTCCGGTAATAATAATAAAATAGGAATTATTACATTGGGGAAAACAGGAGCATTTTTGTTTTCAAGGTCAGATTCTTGCTTTGCAGAGCAAAATAAAATTTTAAAGAATGCAAAGTCAATTGGAGCAGGCGATTCATTTATGGCAGGAATTATAATTTTTTATCAACAGAATTCTTCTTTTAACAGTTTAAAAAAACTAGGGCAGTTTGCTAATAATACTGCGGTTGATTTTTTACTTTCAAATAGGTGTGTTCAATGAATGCGCAAGAGAAAAAAATATTATGCATAGAAGATGAAGAAAGCAATTATTTACTCATAAAAAGGCTTTTGAAGAATTCTGGTTTTGAATTAATTCAAGTGGAAGACAGCCTGAAAGGATTAGAACTCGTAAAGAAACAAACTTTTGTTCTTATCTTAATTGACATAAATATGGCAGGTCTTAATGGCTATGAAACAGCAACTCGGTTGAAAATGCTGAAAAATGATGTGCCGGTCGTAGCACTTACGGCAAATAAAATTGATAGAGCGAAAGAACGCGCTTTAATATCCGGTTGCGATGGCTTTATTAACAAACCTTTTAATCCTTTAACTTTTCCGATTTTAATAAATGAATATATAAATGGCAGAAAGGATAAAATCAGCAATAATGAGCGAATGATTGATGCGCTGATATTGAACAACCAAGCTACCGTATGCCACATGGAAGAGCAAATTCGGGAATTAAAACGTGCGAATCAGGAATTAAGAGAATTGGACAAAATGAAATCTCGCTTTATTTCGCTGGTTTCTCATGAACTGCGGACTCCGCTGTCTCCGATTGTAGGATATTTAAGTATCCTTATGGCAAACACCTCAAATTTTTCTGAACGTGAAAAGCGGATTTTAAATATTATATTTAAAAGCTCCAAAAGATTGGAACGCCTTCTTAATAATTTGTTTACGCTGAATTTGTTGGAACAGAATGAAACGCTTATTTATAATGAAGAAGTGCAGCTTGATGTGCTGATTCCTGATTTAATTGAAGATTTTTTCTTAATTTTGCAGAAAAGAAATTTAACGTGTAACTTTATTTGTGAAAATGCGATACCAAAGATTTCCTGCGATGAGGCAAAAATAGAGCAGGTGTTTTTTGCTTTGTTGGAAAATGCGGTCAAATATACTAATGACGGTGGAAAAATTTCAATCTATCTCAATTATCCATCGCGCTATATTTTGAAGAAATATGATCTTTCTCCAAATGATTATGTAGAAATAATTTTTGAAGATAACGGAATTGGAATTCCAGAGAATCAGCTGAATGCAATTTTTGAAAAGTTTGTGGAATTGTCGGATATTGACAGACATCACACATCTAATGACGATTTTTTGGGCTGCGGTGCTGGACTCGGGCTTTCATTGTGCAAAGGTATTGTTAAAGAACATAAAGGTTTTATTTGGGCAGAGAACAGACGGTCGCATAACGGAAGCAGATTTTACGTCATGCTTCCACTTGGAAATTTTAATTAATCAGAATTTTGCGGCACATAAAAAATGAAGCCGTGCGATGTTTTTTTATCGAAAAACTTTTCAGTCAGATTATTCCATTTTTTGCCAAAGAAGTAATTTATGTTACCGTTTGCGTCATTTATTATTTTTTCAATAAATAAAGGATAAAGTCCGCGCTTGCAGCTTTGTGTTTCATCATAAGTAAAATAATTTTTTTCGATAAAAATCGGACTTGTGGAATCAGTATAGTAAAAAACTATATTTTTTTTATTTCGTTCCGTTCTGATTAAAATTTCATTATTGGCATTTTTTTTCATTCCTTTCAGTGAGAACGCAAAGAGATTATTCAGTAAATAAAAGAATTTTTCTTTAACAAAACTAATTTCAATGTCTCCTTCTATTTGTGCAATAATTCTTATTTCTCTGTCATTAATTTCATTAGCTCTTTGCTTCAAAAAGCGATTCCATTCCGGCAAAATTTTGAATTTTTCTATAAGCTGATTGTCCTCATCTAAAAAAAAATTATCAATATTTGAAAGTAGTTCTTCTATTTTGAAGCTTGAGTACAATATATTTTGGATGTAAGACCTGATTTCATCATTGATTGTTTCGTCGATTTGTAGAATTGAGGAATATCCGATAACAATATTCAATGGATTGCGAATATCATGAATTACTTGCGGAATAGCTTTTCCGAATATTTTTTCTCTTTCTTCTTTTGTTATCATATATTCCCCTTTAAAAAAACATATCTGTTAGCGATACGGAAGACAAATTACATTAGCTTTTATGCCGAGTTCTTTTATTTTTTCCTTAGCCATTTCTTCCGTTACTTTTCCCTTAGGAATCGGATGTGCTGGTGCGTCTGTCAAAATAAAAGCTGTTCGTTTATCTGCATTAAAGTTTATTTCTTTTAAATCATAAATCGCTTCATTTAAAGCTTCCGGTATATCTTGACCGCCTTTTATGGTTGTTGCACGTAGAATTTGTTCCAGCTCATCAAAATTATCAGTCAACGGTTCTATTTTTGTGATGTATTCTTCTCCGTAATCTTTGAAAAAAATGAAACCTACGCGCAGATTTTTTACTTTTTTTTGCAGTTCTTTTATCAGGTTAGGGTAGATGCTGATAAAAACAGGAAATTCTTCTTTCATTGAAATTGTTGTATCGATGATAAAAACGACATCATTTTTTGGTGAAACAGAAACATTGGAGATAATAAAGCGGTTTAAAACATCTGCTAGATTTTCATTCCTTTGAACGACACGCACTTTTCCGTTAGCAATTTCGGATGCGTATTTTATCAGTTCATTGCGGTGAGTAGCAACAGATGTTGATAATTCTAAAGTTATCCATTGGTCAAGAAATGCTCCGGAGTAATCAGAGTAAGGTTTTTCAAACATTCGCACGTTGATTTTCGTTCCTGACTGAATTAGTATTTCGCCTTCGTAAGACCATTTGTAACCGTAAATAACTTTTTCAGGCAGGAAAAAATGAAAAGCCTCGCCTAAAACAGGGTGATTTTCCGGTGTGGAATCTACCAGAAAAAAAGCATCGTATTTTGTATGGAGAATTTTACCGTCCAAAACTCTTATTTCATCAGAATTTGCTTCGTAATAAACTTCAGTTCTAAGTCCGTAATTATTTATTTTGGGATCTGCAAAACGTTGGCTTTCTGTAAGCAGAATTGAATTCACTTCTTTAAGTTTGCGAATGTATAAGTCATAACCGGTATCACTTTTTTCAAAAATAATATCTTTTTTTGTTAATGTGGGATTAAAAGCTTCAGCAAAAATCATAATTGGCAAAAACAGAAAAAATGATAATAAAAAACGCTTATGACACATTCAAATTCCTTTAAATGATATTAAAAAAAGAAATTTGAAATGCTCAAACAAGAACATTTCAAATTCAATATCTTTCTTTTTTCGATAATCTAAATAATAAAAATTACTCATTCAAAAAAATTAAGCATCTTTTTCTGCTGCAACATAATCCTTACGCTTTTTTTCTAAGATTTCATTGTCGATTTTTACTTCAAATTTTTTTCTAAGCTCTTCAGCGACTTTCCCGATTTCGTAAGTAATTTTTGATTGGCGAAAATGTTCTGTCAGTCCGTTTTTAATTTCTTCAAAAGCTGGTGTTTTTGAATCGGTTTTATCTGTAACCAAAATTAAATGATAACCGAATTGGCTTCTTACCGGCTGAGTAACAACTCCGAGCGGAGCGGAAAAAGCAGCTTTTTCAAATTCGGGAACCATTTGACCTTTTCCGAAATATCCCAAATTTCCGCCGTTTTCACCGCTCGGACATTTTGAGTATTTCTTTGCAGCGTCGGCAAAATCCAACCCATTGACAATTTCTTCACGAACTTTATTCGCTTTTTCAGAGTCATTTTTATCGAATAAAATGTGTGAGGCTTCTACTTGAACATCTTTTTTGAAAAGATGTTTATTTTCTTCATAATATTTTTTAATTTGTGCTTCATCTTCTTCTGTTACTTTTCCAAAATGTGCGTCAATATAAGATTTCAGCAGTAAATCATCGGCAATTTTTTCACGCAAAGTTTCTTCTGTATCACCTTCTTTTTTCAGTACATCAAGAAAATGTTCCTGTGATTTAAAATTTGCTTTTATTTTTGTTAAAATTTTGTTGATTTCTGATGGTGCAGCGGTAATATTTTCAGCTTTTGCTTGTTCAATCATCAATCTGGCATCAATCAGTTGATTTAAGATTGCATCGAACTGCGCATTGCTTAACTTTTTGATATTAAGTCGTGCGCAAAAATCATTGCAAGCCATATTAAATTCTTTTTCGGATATTTCGTGTCCGTTTACAGTAATCATGTTTTACTCCATTTTCCAAAGTTGATTGTTCAATATAGAATAATCTTTGTAAATTATCCAGTTTTCAATAATTGTAAACTTTCCGGTAGCTAAGCAAAAGTGAAATTGTAACTAAAACTGCTAAAAAATCAGCCGCAACCATGGACAACCAAATACCATTTAATCCTAAAATCAGTGGCAGAAGCAAGATAGCTGCAGTTTGAAATAATAGTGTTCGCAAAAATGAAATCAATGCGGATATTACTCCGTTATTTAATGCCGTAAAAAATGATGAACCCCAAATATTTATTCCCATGAAAATAAATGTAAACATACAAATTTTTGTACCGTGAATTGTGAGAGCCATAAGATTTTCATCATATCCGGCAAATATTTTGACTAAAGGACGTGCAAAAATCAATCCTGTTATCATCATGATAAAACCCATTAGAATCATGATTGTAAATCCTTTTGTGAACATATTTCTTAATTCCTTAAAATTTTTTGCTCCGTAATTGTAGCTGACTATCGGTGAACTTCCGATAGAGTAGCCAAGGAAAACTGTCATGAAAATAAAACCGGCGTACATAATTACTCCGAATGCGGCAACTCCGTCTTCACCTGCGAATTTCATTAGCTGAAAGTTGTAAAGAACACCTACAACCGACGAGGAAAGGTTGGAAACCATTTCGGAAGAACCATTTGCACATGTTTTAAGGAAAATTTTTCTATAGAATTTTGTTTTACAGAGGTGAAGCAAACTGCTGTTCGGTCGGGCAAAATATATTAACGGAATAAGTCCGCCGGCGCATTGTGCAATGCCGGTTGCAACAGCTGCGCCTATAATTCCCCAGTTAAAAACTGCGACAAATAAGAAATCCAAAAATATATTTGTCAGACCGGCAATTACTGTGATTATTAAATTAAGTCTAGGTTTTTCAGCTGCAACAAAGAAACTTTGAAACATTACCTGAAGAATATAAATAGGCATGAAAGCGAAAAGTATTTTTCCGTAGACAACACAGTTTTCTAAAAGCTCACCGTCAGCTTTTAATGCTTTTGAAATAGGGCGAATAAATGCAAAACCTAGTATTGAAACAATTATTGAGATAATTATTGCGCTGTAAATAAGCATTGAAAAATATTTGTTTGCTAAGTCGCGTTTTCTTTCGCCGAGTGTCATTGAAATTATTGCGCTTCCGCCTGTGCCTATCATAAAACCTATTGTACTTATACCCATTATAACCGGCATTATAAGATTTACTGCGGCAAACGGAGTTTTTCCGGCGAAATTAGAAATAAAAAAGCCGTCAACGATTGTGTACATTGAAGTAAAAATCATCATTAATATAGAAGGGAATACGAACCTGAATAGTTTTCTGTATGTGAAATGTGAAGAAATTTGAATATTCATTTTATACCTTATTAATATAATTTTTGGCGGAATATATAATATATAAAATGCAAGCACAAGCGATGTGAGTTTTACAGTAAAGAAAAAAGTTATTGACGTAAATATTCATTACTTGTATTACGTATAATGCGAATGTCCAGTCCAGAATGATGTTTTAACGACAATCTGAGACATTTTTAATTCGATTTTTTATATGTGTGAAAAATTACAAGGAGAATTAATAATGAAGCGAAAATCAATTTTTACCTTTGCAATGATTGCTGTGCTTGCAGTAACAAGCTGTGTTTCCGGACCGCAAACAAAGAAAGTTCCGGGATTATACGATTGGTGCGGAAACGTAAAATATAAAAGTCCGCATAATTCGCCGACAATCGAGAAAAACTTGAAAAACCAAATGGCAGGACTAACCGCTGATTGGTACCAAAATGCTCAATTTTATCACATTTGGGTAAAAGCTTTTGCCGATTCCGATGGTGACGGATGCGGAGATTTGAAAGGCATAACTCAAAAACTTACTTACATCAAAGATACTGTCGGCTGTGATGCTATTTGGTTGTCACCGATATTTGACTGCGACAGCAAAAGTATTCGTCCGCAAGATAATATGCATGGATATGATATTGTAAATTATTATGATGTAAATCCTTGCTTCGGAACAATGGATGATGTTGAGGAACTTTTGCGAGAAGCACATAAGATTGGAATTAAGGTAATTTTTGACTTTGTTCCTAATCATACTTCAAGTAAGAACCAGTGGTTTATTGATTCGTTTGAGCGAGAGAATAAAAAAGAAAATTGGTACATGTGGAATAAAGAGCCGTTGTCTTGGAATCCTATGGGAAATAAATATACTTGGCATAGAAACAGAACACGTTATAAGGCTCAAGATACGCAACCGTATTACTATGGTGCGTTTTGGTCTGGAATGCCGGATTTGAACTTTAGAAATTATGAAGTTCGTGAAGAAATGAAAAATGTAATACGGTTTTGGTTGAATAAAGGTTTTGACGGAATCCGTGTAGATGCAGTTCGTTACCTTGTAGAAACGCCGGACAGTGTCAAAGATACAAAAGAAACTCACCAGTATTTTGCAGAAATGCGCGAAGTTGTAGATAAATACTCGGAGTTTGGCTATCCTAAATTTATGGTGTGTGAAGCTTGGATTACAGATGACAGAGTAAAAATGGATGAATATTTTGGTACGAAAGAAGAGCCGGAATTTCACATGGTATTTGATTTTGATGCTGGAAGAAGTATTTACAACGCATTAAACAGTAGTTCAAATTTGACATTTATTAATGAATTGGAAGTTTCAAGCGGAAAAATTTACGGCAGTTTCTTAAATAACCACGATGAATACCAAAAGCGTCCGGCTTCGGAGTTTGCAGATATTCAACGACAAAAATTATCGGCTGCGGCGTTGTTGCTTCGTCCGCAAATTCCGTTTATTTACTTTGGCAATGAATACGGGCAAAAAAATTCTAATGCTTCCGGCGATATGCAGTACAGATATGCACCTGATTGGGCTGAAATTGAAAAACAGGCTAAAGATAATGATTCGCTTTTGTCGTATCACAAAAAACTTATTTCTATAAGAAATCAATATCCGGCATTAAGAACCGGGGAATTCTCGGTTATACCGCAAGTATCTGAAAATAATTCAATAGCTGCATATATGCTTGAAAAGGACGGCGAACGCTTAATATGCGTATTTAATTTCTCGGATAAAAATTACGGCACATTTGCGTTAAATGCGAGCAGCTTGCCGACAGAAAATGCATTGTGTGAAAAAATATTGGGTTCTGATAATGCTTCAGCGTCATTAGCAGGCGGAAAGATTACATTATCTGACTTGTCGGCTTACGGAGTGCAGCTGTATTTGCTGACTTTATAAGTTGTGCTGTATGAATGCCGGTTTTGTTGTACAGTAATTAAAGTAAAAACTTGGCATTCATACTTTTGATAAATCTTATCTGATAAAAAAAGCTATAAAAACGTTGACATAAAGTCGGTTATAATGTATAAAGCAGACAAGTTCGGCGACGTCGCCAAGCGGTAAGGCAGAGGTCTGCAAAATCTCTATCAGCGGTTCGATTCCGCTCGTCGCCTAGTAGCCGCCCGAGTGGTGGAATTGGTAGACACACAGGACTTAAAATCCTGCGATCTCAACAATCGTACCGGTTCAAGTCCGGTCTCGGGCAAAACCCTAAAGCTTAGCTTTAGGGTTTTTTTATGCAGTAGACTTTTTATCGAAATAACTTTATGTTTATCCGCAAAGAAATCTTTATGAATCAGTGAAGAATATGAATATATACAAAAGTTTATTAGAAGAAAACATTGAAAAATCCAGATTGGAAATAAGCCACCTTATTAAACGATTCGGACTGAAAACTGCCGTTAATGACGCTTCTTTTGGTATGGATCAAGGTGAAGTTATCGGTTTGCTTGGACCAAACGGAGCAGGAAAAACTACGATTTTCTATATGATAGTAGGATTTGTTACGCCTACAAGTGGGAAAATTCTACTTGATAAATATGATATTACTAAAATGCAGATGTATAAACGGGCAAGGGTGGGAATAAGTTATTTGCCGCAGGAATCTTCTGTTTTCAGAAAGCTTACTGTAGAAGAAAATATTGATGCTGTTTTGGAAATGCTTAAAATCTCAAAAGAAGAAAAACAGCGGCGAAAAGATGAAGCCATAGAAGAACTTAATATTCGCCGGCTTGTAAAACAAAAAGCGTATTCATTATCCGGAGGGGAACGGCGAAGAACTGAAATAGCCAGAGCATTAGTTCTTTATCCTAAATTTTTATTAATGGATGAACCTTTTGCCGGAGTTGATCCGATCGCCGTTGCTGATATTCAGCAGATTATCAGAAAATTAAAGGAACGCAACATCGGAGTTCTTATAACCGATCACAATGTGCGTGAAACTTTATCAATTACGGATAGAGCTTATATTATAAATCTTGGTAACATTTTCAGAACCGGCAGACCTGATGATTTGGTCAATGACCCGGAAGTAAGACGGCTTTACTTAGGTGAAAATTTTTCTTTCTGAGTTCATTCTAATTCTATATGTAGAAACTTTTTGTTTTTTATGATATTTTCCTCACCATATTTTTAACATAAGGATTAAAAAATGTTGAGTGACATTGAAATTTCTCAAAAAAATGAAATGAAGCCTATTACCGAAATTGCAGCGTCAATAAACCTGAAAGCTACTGATTTGGAATTGTATGGTGATTATAAAGCAAAAGTTAAGTATTCAAAACTAAAAGAAATTCTTGCGGCTGATAAAAAAGGTAAGCTGATACTTGTTACAGCCATTACTCCGACACCTGCTGGTGAAGGAAAATCTACAGTTTCTGTAGGTTTGGGAGATGCGCTTCATCACATCGGCAAAAATGTAGTTATTGCATTGCGTGAACCATCTTTGGGGCCATGTTTCGGTGTAAAAGGCGGTGCTACCGGCGGCGGATATTCTCAAGTCGTTCCTATGGAAGATATTAATCTGCATTTTACCGGTGATATTCATGCAATTTCTATCGCAAACAATTTTCTTGCATCGATTATAGATAATCATATTCAGCAGGGAAATGTGCTTGGCATTGACCCACGTCAGATTACTTGGAAACGTTGTGTCGATTTAAATGATCGTGCACTGCGAAATATTGTCATCGGTTTGGGAACAGCAGCGGACGGAACTCCACGTCAAGATGGTTTTAACATCAGTGTTGCCAGTGAAATAATGGCAATTCTTTGTTTGTCAAAGAGCATTAAAGAGCTTAAAGAACGTATTGGCAATATAGTAATCGGTCAGACTTATGATAAGCGCAATGTTTTAGCGAAAGAACTTAAAGTAGAAGGGGCGATTGCTGCTATTTTGAAAGATGCGCTGAAACCGAACTTAGTACAGACATTGGAAAAAACACCTGCTTTTATTCACGGCGGTCCGTTTGCAAATATTGCGCATGGTTGCAATAGCTTAATGGCGACATTATCAGCTTTGAGTTTAGGCGATTATGTTGTAACAGAAGCTGGTTTTGGTGCGGATCTAGGTGCGGAAAAGTTTATGGATATAAAGTGTAGAATGGGGAACATAAAACCGTCGGCAATAGTTGTTGTTGCTACGGTAAGGGCGTTGAAAATGCACGGAGGTGTTCCTAAAAACGAACTTTCAGCAGAAAATGTTGATGCATTGACAAAAGGTTTTGACAACTTAAAAACTCACATTGAAAATATTAAAAAATTCGGAGTAACTCCGATAGTTGCAATCAATCATTTTGTTAATGATACGGATGAAGAAGTTAATACATTGAAAAAACTTACGGAAGAATTGGGAGTCAAAGCCGTAATTTCAAAAGGTTGGGCTGAAGGCGGAAAAGGCGTGACAGAACTTGCGGAAGAAGTAGTGAAAATTTGTGATAAACCAAACGATTTTCATCAGCTTTACCCTTTGGAAATGCCTTTGGAAGAAAAAATCGAAACAATTGCAAAAAATATTTACCGGGCAAAGGCTGTGGATATTCAGCCGGCAGCTGCAAAAAAACTAAAATCATTTACAGATGCAGGATACGGTAATTTACCGGTTTGTATTGCAAAAACACAAAATTCTATTTCACACGAAAAAACTTGGATTGGTGCGCCTAAGGATTATGTGCTTCCTATCAGAGAAGTCAGACTTTCTGCCGGTGCCGGCTTTGTAGTTGCGCTTGCAGGCGATATAATGACAATGCCCGGATTGCCTAAAGTTCCGGCAGCAGAAGCAATCGATGTTGATGATGACGGCGTAATTTCAGGCTTGTTCTAAACAGAACTTCATATAATAAAAAAAACTGTGGTTTGCAGAAGATACTTTCCGGTAACTTCCGACAGCCACAGTTTTTTTATTATTAACTTTTTTTAAATCTAATTTAAATCTTCAGAAGAATCTGTTTCATTTCCGGAATCGGCAGCTTCTTCTTTTTGTGCTTTAATGGTGTTAAGCATTTCATTAATTTGTGCTTTTTTATTTGATTTGGAATTTTTGTTCAGATATAAAAGCAGCTTTTCGGCATTGTCATAATCTTGAAGCTGGAAATAACTTTCTGCAAGTTCATATTGAATTTCTTCCGATGACGGAGAAAGTTCGGCTGCTTTTGTTAATGCTTTAACGGCTTCTTTTTGGTTATTTACCGATTTATAGCAAAGCCCCAAATTTAAGTGCAAATCAGCAATATCTTTATTCAGATTAATTGCTTTTCTGTAATTTTTTATTGCTTCATCATAAAATTCGAGTTTTTGCAGTGCATTTCCCAGATTATTCAGCAGCTTATAGTTAGTGCCGTCCAGTTCCAAACCTTTTTTAAGAAGTTCGACAGCTTTTTGAGGTTCCCCCACAGAATTATACAATGCAGAAACATTGGTGTAGGCGGCAGTGAACGTCGGATTACATTCAATTGCCTTTAAATATTCTTCTATGGCTTGAGAAGAATCACCATTTTTTTCACAAGCAAAAGCTGCAATAAAGTGCAGATTTGCGTTATCCGGTGCAATTTCCAAACCTTTGAGTGCCAATTTTTTTGCTTCGGAATATTTTTCCTGCAAAATTCTAATATCAGCCATTTCACTGTAACAGGAAACAGCGTAATTTTTTTCCTGCGATGTTTCTAATTTGTTTATTGAAATTGATTTATTGTAGCACTCAAGTGCTTCCTGATATTTTTTTATTTCTTTATAGCAGTCGCCGAGCCTTTTTTGCAAGCTGGCTTTGTTGTTAATTGAAACTGCTTTTTTAAAATACTTTATCGCATTATTTGCGTCACCGTCGAGCCTATATATTTCACCGAGATTTGCATTTGCTTCATAAAAATCCGGATCCATTTCCAAAACTTTTGTATAAACCTTGATCGCTTCTTTTATTTCATCATTTTTATAATAAGCAAGTCCTTGATAAAAATAACCGTGAATAAAATCGGGCTTGATTTCCGTTGCTGAAATAAAAGCTTCAATCGCTTTATCGTATTGTTTGCTTTTAAAATATTGTTTTCCCAGTTCATAAAACAATTCATAATTATTTGGGTTAATTTGGAGCAGTTTTTTGTACTCGTCAATTGCTTGCTCGGACATACCGCGTTTTGCATATATTTTTCCCAATACAAGCCGTGCTGTTTCCTGATTTGGGTCTTTTTTTAGTGCCAATTGAGCTCTTTTTACTGCTTCTTCAAGATTTTTTCCGTCATCAGGATTTTCATCAAGCAGAGTTGCAGCTAGTGCCGCATTTGCTTCCGGGTTTTCTTTGTCCTTTTCAAGAACATCGTTAAGAATACTGCGGGCACGTGTATAATTTTGCGTATTGTATTCTTTTAATCCTTTGTTTAATAAATCGTTGATTTCTTTTTGTGCAGCGTCATTTTCTTGTTTCTCGGCATTTCCTCGACTTATAATCATAGGTTTCTCATCACGTCTTTCAATGACGGTATTCATATTTTCGTATGAAAAGTCGTTTTGCGGATGATAATTATTGTCTTGATTTTGTGCTAATTCATTTTTTTCTTTTTGCTTCTGCTCATTTTTCATATTTATAATCATGTCTTGCAGTTCCAACACTTCCGCATCGTCAATATTTTTGCGCAGCAGAACATCGATTTGGTCTAATGCACGATCGAATTCACCTTTATTCATGTAAATGCGTATAATTTTCAAAACATTTTCACGATCGTCGGTATTTTCGACATTAGTATTTTTCTCATTTTGTTGATATTTAGTGTTTTCTGTACCGGCTTTTCCTTTGCCGAATAAAAACAGCAACAAAACAACAATTGTTGCTACACAAACAGCCGTGATTCCTGCCATTATTTTATTGCTCATTAAAATCCTCCGGAAATTACAAAAGTATCTTTTTTATCATTTTTAATCTATTAACTCAAATTCTTCATCTTCCTCAGCCGGCGTGAAAGTTTGGTAATCATTAAAACTATTTGTTTTATTCTTTTTATTTTTGCGGTCATTGGAAAGACTTTCCATTAGTTTTTTTCTTGCTTCTTCACGTTTTCTTTTTCGTTCGGCACGTGCTTTTTCACGTTCTTTTCGTTTGTTTTCGCGTGCCAATTTCTTTAATTCATTTTTTGATAATTTTTTGTCGTTGTTGGTAGCGTCGGATAAATCATCGCCGTAATCATCAATATTGTCATTATAATCATCTTCAAATGAAGAACCGTTTTGTCCGTTAGTTGCGTTGCTTCCAGTAGAAGAACTTGCTTGTCCGTCAGCAGCATTATTTTCTGATGAAGAACCATTTTGTCCGTTAGTTGCGTTGCTTCCTGATGAAGAATTGGTTTGTCCGTCAGTGGCATTGCTTCCAGATGAAGAACCGTTTTGTCCGTTAGCAGCGTTACTTCCTGATGAAGAATCATTTTGTCCATTGGCAGTGTTGCTTCCAGTAGAAGAATTGCTTTGTCCGTCAGTAGCGTTGCTTCCAGTGGAAGAACCGCTTTGTCCGCTTGCAGAGTTGTTTCCTGTTGAAGAGCCATTTTGTCCGTTAGCGACATTGTTTCCTGATGAAGAGCCATTTTGTCCGTCAGCGGCGTTGCTTCCAGTTGAAGAACCATTTTGTCTGTTTGCAGCATTACTTCCTGATGAAGAATTGCTTTGTCCGTTAGCAGCGTTATTTCCGGATGAAGAATTTGCTTGTCCGTCAGCAGCGTTGTTTCCAGATGAAGAACTGCTTTGTCCGTCAGTAGAATTGCTTTCTGATGAAGAACCTGCTTTTCCGTTAGCAGCATTGCTTCCAGTAGAAGAACTGCTTTGTCCGTTAGTGGCGTTACTTCCTGTTGAAGAACTGCTTTGTCCGTTAGTGGCGTTACTTTCTGTAGAATAACTTGCTTGTCCGTTGGCGGCGTTGCTTCCTGATGAAGAACTTACTTGTCCGTTGGCGGCGTTACTTCTAGATGAAGAATCTGCTTGTCCGCCTGCAGTGTTACTTCCTGATGAAAAATTGTTTTGTCCGTCAGCAGCATTATTTTCTGATGAAGAACTGCTTTGTCCGTTAGCAGAGTTGTTTTCTGTTGAAGAATCACTCTGTCCGTTAGCGACGTTACTTCCAGATGAAGAACCGCTTTGTCCGCTTGCAGCATTGCTTCCTGTTGAAGAATTGTTTTGTCCGTTAGCAGCTTTGCTTCCAGATGAAGAACTTGCTTGTCCATTAGCAGCATTGCTTACAGATGAAGAATCAGTTTGTCCGCTTGCAGCATTGCTTCCTGTTGAAGAATTGCTTTGTCCGTCAACAGTGTTACTTCCTGATGAAGAATCAGTTTGTCCGCTTGCAGCATTGTTTCCTGATGAAGAACTGCTTTGTCCGTTTGCGGCGTTGCTTTCTGATGAAGAACCTGCTTTTCCGTCGGCAGCTTTGTTTCCAGTTGAAGAACTTGCTTGTCCATTAGCAGCGTTGCTCCCAGATGAAGAACCGGTTTGTCCGTTAGTTGTGTTACTTCCAGATGAAGAACTGCTTTGTCCGTTTGCAGCGTTGCTCCCAGATGAAGAACCGGTTTGTCCGTTAGTTGCGTTGCTTCCTGATGAAGAACTGCTTTGTCCATTTGCAGCATTGTTTCCTGATGAAGAACCGTTTTGTCCGTCAGCGGTGTTGCTTCCAAATGAAGAACTGCTTTGTCCGTTGGCTGCATTGCTTCCAGTAGAAGAACTTGCTTGTCCGTCAGCGGTGTTACTTCCTGATGAAGAACCAGCTTGTCCGTCAGTGGCATTGCTTCCTGATGAAGAACCAGCTTGTCCGTCAGTGGCATTGCTTCCTGATGAAGAACCAGCTTGTCCGTCAGTGGCGTTGCTTCCAGTAGAAGAACTTGCTTGTCCGTCAGCGACGTTACTTCCAGATGAAGAACCACTTTGTCCGTTAGTTGTGTTACTTCCAGTGGAAGAACCGCTTTGTCCGCTTGCAGAGTTGTTTCCTGTTGAAGAGCCATTTTGTCCGTTAGCGACATTGTTTCCTGATGAAGAGCCATTTTGTCCGTCAGCGGCGTTGCTT